>CANQTR010000023.1 GCA_947626805.1 uncultured Clostridia bacterium | reverse complement strand
AACCGCCTGCACCGGGTCGACGCCGGTACACATGACGAGGTTCGCCGGGTCCATGTTCACGCCGAATCCGGCGCTGCCGACGTCGTCGAGGAACGCCTTGAGCCGTTCGGCGGGTTCCGGACCGGTCTCTATCGCGAAGGTCACGCCCTTGGAAGCGGCGTAATCGCCGATTTCGCGGCAGGCGCTCTTCATGTTCTGGTAGGTCTCCGACGCCGTGTCCGGCTTGAGCGGGTCGTCCGGCAGTTCCGGCACGACGCCGATGTGCGTGGTGACGACCTTCGTGCCGAGCCGGACCGCGAGGTCCGCGATTGCCTTCGACGCGGGGATTTTCCACGCGTTCTCGTCCGTCCGCTCGAACCCGTGGCCGCCCAAATCGCCGCAGACGGCGGAAATGACCAGCCCGTACTGCTCGAGCAGAGCGCGAACGTGCGCGACCTTCGCGTCGTCGAACGTGTCGTACTTCATTTCGCCGTCGACGACGTAGAGCTGAATGCCCTGTGCGCCGACCTCGGCGGCTTTCGCAAGCCCCTGCTCGAACGGGAGCTTGAACGAATCGGTCATCACGCCGATTTTGAAAGTTGCCATGTGAAACACCTCGTTTTTTTATCTTTGTTTTTTCAGATACCAAACATCTTGACGAACAGATCCGGCAGGAAGTAGAAAAGCGTCAGAATGATTGCCCCGGCGGACAGCACGCCGAGCGCGATAGGCGGGAACGCCTGCTTCAAATCCCGCTGCAGCGTGATTGCCACGAGCGAACCGGTCCACGCCCCCGTTCCCGGCAACGGGATCGCGACGAACAGGAACAGCCCCCAGAAAAGGGTCTTGTTCATCTTCGCGACCTTCTTTTCGCCGAGCTTGAGAATCCAGCGGAACGGCTTGCCCAGCCGCGGGAACTCCGCGAGCCGCCGCAGGACCATCTCGCCGAACAGAATCAGAAACGGCACCGGCAGGAGGTTGCCGACGACCGAAAGGACCACGACCGGCCAAATCGGAAGGTCGAACAGGTAATACCCGATTGGAATCGCCCCGCGCAGTTCGACGACCGGGAGCATGCTGATGAGAAAGGTTGCCAAATAGTACATGCTGCTATAAACTCTCGTTTCCGTACCGTTCGGGGGACTTCACGCCCCGACGTACTTTTTGATTTTGGCGAGCGCCGCCTTTTCGATGCGGGAGACATAGGAACGGGAAATCCCCATGCGTGCGGCGACCTCCCGCTGTGCGTAGACCCGCCCGTCCTCGGTCAGCCCGTACCGCAGGGCGATGACCGTCCGCTCCCGGTCGTCGAGCGCCTCGCGCACGGCGCGGTAGATGCGGGAATGTTTCATCTTCGCGTCGAGCGTTTCGACGATGTCCTCGTCGTCCGACAGAATGTCGAGGTAGGTCAGCAGATTGCCTTCCTTATCGACGTCCACCGGCTCGTTGATGGAGGTCTCCATGGCGTGTTTCTTCTGGGAGCGGAAGTACATGAGGATTTCGTTCTGCAGGCACTTGCCCGCGTAGGTCGCGAACCGCGCGCCGTTTTCGACGTCGAAACTGTCGATTGCCTTGATGAGCCCGACCGTGCCGACCGAAATCAGGTCCTCCTGGTCCTTGTAGGACAGGTAATACTTCTTGACGATGTGGGCGACCAGCCGAAGGTTGTGTTCAATCAGCCGGTTGCGGGCGTCCCGGTCCCCCGCGTGCGCGCGAAGGAACAGTTCGCGTTCCTCCTCGCGGGAAAGCGGCGGCGGGAAGGAATTTGCCCCGGAGACCCGCAAAAACAGCCCGAACAGCCGGGAAACCGTGCCGAGAAACAGTTCTAACATCAAACATCACCCGCAAGCAGTCTATGCGGGGGCGCTTGTACGGTATGCGGCGGTTCAGACGCGGACCTGCCCGTCGCCGTAGGCGATGTATTTGACCGTCGTCAGCGCCGAAAGCCCCATCGGACCGCGCGCGTGCAGTTTCTGGGTGGAGATGCCGATTTCCGCGCCGAACCCGAACTCCCCGCCGTCCGTGAACCGGGTGGAGGCGTTGACGTAGACGGCGGCGGCGTCGACGCCGGCGGTGAATCGCTCGGCGTTTCGCAGGTTTTGGGTCAGAATCGCCTCCGAATGACCGGTATTGTGGGCGTTGATGAAGGCGATTGCCTCCCCGACGTCCCCGACGACCTTGCAATGCAGGATCAGGTCGTTGTATTCCGTATAGAAATCCTCGTCCGTCGCCGGGACGCAATCGGGCAGAAGCGCGCAGGTCTCCGCGCACCCGCGGAATTCCACGTCCGGCATCCGCGCCCGCAGGAGCGGCAGGAATTCCGGCGCAATCGCGCGGTGCACGACCAACCCCTCCGCCGCGTTGCAGACGGACGGACGCTGCCGCTTTGCGTTGTCCGCGACGGCAAGCGCCGTTTCGAGGTCGGCGCTCTCGTCGACGTAGACGTGACAGTTGCCGGCGCCGGTCTCGATGACCGGGACCGTCGCGTTCTCCACGACCGAGCGAATCAAATTCTTCCCGCCGCGCGGAATCAGCAAATCCACCGTCCCGCGCAGGCGCATGAGCTTTTGCGCCGTTTCGCGCGTGGGGTCCTCCGGCATGAGCACGCAATCCGCGGGCAGACCCGCCGCCTGTACGGCGCGGCGCAGGCATTCCACCATCGCGCGGTTGGTCCGGAAGGCTTCCTTTCCGCCGCGCAAAAGCGCGCAATTGCCGGATTTGACGCAAAGCGCCGCCGCGTCCGCCGTGACGTTCGGGCGCGCCTCGTAAATCATCGCGACCAGCCCCAGCGGCACGGCGCACCGCCGGATACGCAGCCCGTTCGGGCGGACCCATTCCTCCCCCGTGCCGAGCGGATCGGGCAGCGCCGCGACCTGCCGCATCGCGTCCGCGATACCGCGCAGGCGGTCCTCCGTCAGGGTCAATCGGTCGCACATCTGCCGCGGGACGCCGTTTTGCGCCGCCGACGCGAGGTCGAGGGCGTTCGCCGCGAGGATTTCCGCCGCGTTTTCCGGCAGGGAATCCGCCATAGCGCGGACCGCGCGGTCCCGCACGTCCCCGCTCGCGCTTTGCAGAATCGGTATCGCCGCGCGCCCTTTTGCGCACAGTTCCTCCAGCGAAAGCCCGCTCATACGGACGTTTCCCCCTTTCGCGCTTCAAAATAGGTGCCGATGAACAGCCCGTCGAGAATGGAATACAGCATCGCCGGGTCGTCGCCGTTGCAGATAATCATCGGGATACCCGCCCGCGTCACCATCTCCGCGCTCTGCAGTTTGGCGACCATTCCGCCGGTGCCGCGCGCCGAACCGGCGCCGCCCGCGAACGCCTCGATTTCCGGCGTGATCTCGGACACGCAATCCAGCAGTTTCGCGTCCGGCACCTTTCGGGGGTCTGCCGTATAAAGCCCGTTGACGTCGGACAGGTTGATGAGCAGGTCCGCGCGCGCAAGCAGGGCGACGATGGCGGCGAGCGTGTCGTTCGAACCGAACCGAATCTGCTCGTCGGAGACCGTGTCGTTCTCGTTGACGATTGGCAGGACCCCGGCTTCCAGCAGGGTCTCGACCGTGTTCTTCGCCTTTTCACAGCGGGACGCGTCGTCGAGGACGTCCTTGGTCAGCAGAATTTGCGCGACGGTATGCCCGTACAGCGCGAACTCCCGCGAATACATGCCCAGCAAATCGCACTGCCCGACGGCAGCCGCCGCCTGTTTCTGACGGGTATTGAGCGTTTCGCGGTCGAACCGCAGCTTCGCGAGCCCGCAGCCGACCGCGCCGGACGACACGAGAATGACCTGCTTGCCGGTGTTCTTGATTTCCGCCAGACAGCGGACCAGTTTTTCGATTTTCCGCAGGTTCATGGCACCGTTCGCGTGGGTGAGCGTAGAGGTGCCGACCTTGACCACGATGCGGCGAATCCCTTCCGTTTGGATTTTCATGAAAAAAACGTACCTTCGGGTTTTGATTGGTTCGGGGCAACGAAGCCCCTTGCATTTTCCTGTTTTTTCTATTATAATGGAAACGAACGGATTTTTCAATAGGGTTTGAAAAGAATTCTGCCGGAAAAATCAAAAAAACGAAAGAGGTCACGCGTCCTATGGAACCACTTCCGCTCCTGCTCGCCTCCGCGTCCCCCCGCCGCGCCGAACTGCTGAGGATTGCCGGGATACCGTTCGTGTGCGAACCGTCCCGCGCCGAAGAACTGCCGGTCGGCGCCTGCCCGCCCGAAACGCTCGCCGTCGAAAACGCCCGCCGCAAGGCGTCCGAGGTCTCCGCGCGATTCCCCGGACGATTGACGCTCGGCGCGGACACCGTCGTCGTGCTCGACGGGCAAACGCTCGGCAAACCGACCGACCGCGCCGACGCCGCGCGCATGCTGCGCGCCCTCTCCGGGCGGACGCACGAGGTGATGACCGGCGTGTGCCTGACGGACGGGAAAACCGTGCGGACCGACCTATGCGTCACCCGCGTACACTTCCGCGCACTCGACGACGACCGCGTCGCCCGCTACGTCGCGACCGGCGAATGCGACGACAAGGCGGGCGCTTACGGGATTCAGGGGCGCGGGAGCGTCCTCGTCGAGGGCATCGAGGGGGACTACTGCAACGTGGTCGGCCTGCCGTTGTGCAGAATCGACAAAATGCTTGACGAATTTCTGTTTCGTCAACCCCATTGACAACCCCGTCGGGAAACGGTATAATGGAATAGAGGGGTTTTCCGCGCCGGGGGAAACGCGCGGAGGACCCGAAAAACAGAAAAAAGGGGTTTTTAACGATGCAAAAAAGGTTCAAAACGTGGGTTTCCGCGTTTCTCGCGCTCCTGCTGTCGGTTTCGACGGGCGGGCTGGTTTCCGTCGCGGACGACTATCCGCCGTCGCCGGACGGAATCGAATTTTCCTCCTTTGAGGTCTCGCAGGACGACGGCATAACGCACCACCTGTTCACGCTGGAATTCGACCCGCTCCACAGCGACATTCAGCCGCTCCTATACTCCGCCCGCAACGGCTACGGCGCGCCGGTCTACGACTCCGCGAAGAAGGCGGAGGAACGCGGCTACGACGTCAAGGCGGCGGTCAACGCCTGCTTTTTCGGCATGTCCAACCCGCACACCAGTTCCAACCCCTACGGCGGCGTCAACATCTCCGACGGCCGCATCATGCAGGGCGACAACTCCTTTCCGCCCCAGTGGGAAATGGTCTTTTACAGCGACGGGCGGACCTCGTTCCTGCTCTCGCGCGTCAAATATACCGTCGCCGCCGAGGACGGCTCGTGGCATTCGCCGCTCGCGCACGTCAATATCTGCCCGACCACGCCGTATGAAACGGACGACGGGGTCTACTATTTCGACAGCTTTTGCGGCGAGAAAAGCGACGCGAAATCGCCGGGCGTCGAGGTCCTTCTGGAAAAAATCGACGGGACCGAGCTGACCGTAGGCGGCGTCCTTCGCGGGAAGGTCGTCGCGGTCCGCGACGTCACGTCCGCCGGCGGCGCAATCGGCGAGAACCAGTTCGTGCTGTACGCCGCCGATTCCAGCTCCCGCTATTCGTATTTCAAAACGCTTTCCGCCGGGGATATCCTCGCCGTCCGGGCGGAGGAGACCATCGCCGACTCCGTAGACGCGATGGAGACCTGCAGCAGCGCCGTCGTCACCTACGGCTACACCATCGTCGAGAACCGTCAAAACGTCACAGACTCCGACAACCTCGGCACGGAATTCAACACGGCGCGTGCGCAGCGGACCTGTATCGGCGTCAAAGAGGACGGCTCGCTGCTCCTCGTCGTGTCCGAAGGTCGCAAACCGGAAACCTATCCGGGCATGACCGTCTATGAATTGGCGGACTACATGATTGCGCAAGGCTGTGTGACCGCCGTCGACCTCGACGGCGGCGGCTCGACGCAGCTCACGCTCGAAAACCAGGACGGCGAACTGGAATGCGTCTTTGACACCGAAAGCCGCCCGGTCGCCAACTGCCTGCTGCTCGTCACCCGCCCGGAATCGGACGCGGACGACCGCGCGGAACTGTCTACCCTGCTCGCGCAAGCGACGGCGGACCAGGCGGACCCGAACTTCGGGGGCGAGCGCGACCTGCTCGACCGCGCCGTAGCGGACGCGAGATTCGTTCTGAATGCGCAAAAGACCATGCCGGGGGATTACCGCCGGGCGATTCAACGCCTACGCGAATCGACCGACGCGTCGCGTGCGCTCGGGCGTTCGCTGTGCGAATATGCGGCGCTCGACGTGCGGCAGTACAGCGAATGCGTCCTGCAAAGCGTCCGAAAGGCCTACCACGCCGCGCGCGACGCGCAAACGAACCAAAACGCCACGGCGTCCGAACGTTTTTCCGCCGCAAGGAACCTACGCCATGTGGTGCAGATGCCCGGCGCGTACACCGCGCAAGGCAAGACCTACGAACCGTCCCGAAACGCCATCCTGCTGACCGGTTTTAACCAGAATATCCACACCGACGACGCGTCCCTCTATACCCCCGGGACCGATATTCGCGGCAAGAACCTCTCCTTCACGCGTATGCTGCTCTTCCGCAAGGCGGTGGACGGCTCGTATAAACTCGCGCTCTCGTCCTGGGGCGGCATGTGGTCCGGCGACACGGAGACCGTCCGGATCCTCGGGTTCAGCGTCGTCCCGGAGGGCAGTCTGCTGCTCGCGGTCCACGGGGACGAAGGGGAGGGCGAATACAATCGCTTCCTCGCGGAGGACGCGGAATACGGGCAGACGCTCTACCTGTGCGGGGTGGATTTGGAAAACGAATCCCTCGACGTGTGCGCCTACTGTGTCGTCGCCTACGAAGGCGATTTCCTCGTCCCGCCCGCCTCGGACGCCCCTAGCATCCCGGACACGCGGCGGAGAGGGGACCTCAACGGGGACGGCAATGTGGATTCCGTCGATTACCTGCTCCTCAAACGGCACATGCTCGGCACGTTCCGGCTCACCGGGAGCGCCCTCACCGCCGCGGATATCGACGGGAGCGGGAGCGTCGATTCCGTCGATTATCTGCTCCTCAAGCGGCATTGCCTCGGCACATACCGCATCGACGCGTAAGGACTTTGTGGAAACTGCCCAAAAACTTTGTAGATTTTTGAGATGCCCTGCAACTTGACAACCCCGCCGGTTTGCCGTATAATAGAGGTATAAATCTTTTGAAAGGGAGAGAAACAATGAAGTTCAGAAGTAAACTCCTCTGTCTGGTCCTGTCCGCGCTCATGGTGCTGACCGTTTGCGGCTCGCTGTTCGTAACGGCGGAGCAGACCTCCACGTATGAAGTGGACAACGGCGTCACGTATGCGGGCGGAAATCTGGCGTCCTCCCAGGGCACCGGAACGTTCCAGTATCACACGCTGACGTTCAACACGGACGATTACGTCGTCATCCCGTTCGCGGGTTATGCCGGCGGTCTCAACACGTTGAACAACTACTACACCAAGGCAAAATCGCTCGGCTACGATGTCGTCGGTCTAATCAACGGCGATTTCTTCGCGCTTGCCAACGGCTACATGAACGACTACCTCGTCACCAACGGCGAACTCGTTGTCGGCGATACCGGAAGGCACGCCAGCTTCGGCGGAATGACCTGTATCATGCCCGACGGCTCGTTCAAGTCCGTCGCCGCTTCGCAGCTTCTGTTTACCACCTATTTCAACGGCGTGAATATCCCCGGCGGGGTCGGCTACGTCAACCGCCGCCCGAGCCGCAGCAGCGCGTCCGGCTGGTCGGACTCCATTTACTATTTCGACCATTATGCCGCGAACGACAAGTGTCCGCTTGCGGGCGTCGCGGTCCTGTGCGAAAAACTGGACGGCACCGTTCTCTCCATCGGCGGCACGCTCAAAGCGAAGGTGCTTTCCGTCGAGGAACGTGAAAACGCCAACGGCATCAATCCCGAAGAGAATCAGTTCCTGCTGTACGTTCGGAGCACGTCCCCGCTCGCCAAGCAGATGTCCGCGCTGAAGAAGGACGATTCGGTCATCATCTCGGTCTCGGAAACCGTCGCGGAATCCGTGGAGACCGTTTCGCAGGCGACCTCCATTCTTTCCAACACCGGCTGGCTCGTCCGGGACGGCAAGGACCTTACCAAGGACAGTTCGTTCAACAGCGGCGCGGCACACTCGAACACGACGCAAGCGCAATGGAGCGCGTTCGGTACAAAGGCGGACGGTTCGTGGATGTTCTTTACCTCCAACGCCTCCACGTCCAGTAGCGGTTCGCGTATCGCGCTGACGCTCAAAGACGTCGCTTCGTATATGATTGAACAAGGCTGCACGAACGTTATCCGTCTTGACGGCGGCGGCTCTACTGCAATGTACGTCAGCAATACCGGCAACGGCAACCCCGGTTTCAAACTCATTTGCGAAGGCACCTATGGACGTAACATTCCCGACTGCCTGATGGTCGTCAAGCGTTCCAGCGCGGCGCTGCAGACGTCCGAGGAAACCAAGTCCACCCTTACCGCCCTCATGAAGCAGGCGGAATCTTCCGACAGCGAAGCCGTGAAGGCGGCTCTGGAATACGCGCAAAGCGTTGTCAATAACGCGAAATCCGTTTCCGGCGACTACACGTTCGCGCTCATGCGGCTGCAGAACGCGCTGTCCGGCAAGAGCGAACTTGTGGACCTGCTCGGCAAGGCGGCAGGCATCACGTTCACCGACTACAGCGAATACGCCCTCGACCAAATCCGCGCCGCCTGCAGCAAGGCGTCCGCCGTGTTCGCGAAATCCGACGCGACGAGCGCCGAAGTGTCCGCCGCCCTCGATGAGTTGAACAAGTGGCTCAAATCCACCGGCGACATCACGGTCGACGGCAAGACCTACAAGCAACTCTCCACGACGGAGGCGTTCCCGCTCAAGCACTTCAACGCCTCGATTCAGACGAACGACCTCAACGCCTTCACGCCCGGAAAGAGCATCGCGCAAACGGACGCAAACCTGAAGTGGTCCCTGACCATTCTGTTCCGGAAGAACGATAAGGGGCAGTACATCGTCGAAAAGACCTTCTTCCCCAACGGCAATGAACAGACGGTCTATGACCAACTCGGCTTCGAGGACAACATCGTCCCGGAGGATTGCCTTGTGTTCGGCGCGAACGACGCGAGCAATAACCTCATCAAGAATTACGTCAAAGTCGGGCAGATGCTGGTTCTGCACGGCATCGACCTCGAATCGCAAAGTATCGGCGTCGGCGCTTACTTCACATTGGAGGAGCCCATCGTCGGCAAGCCCGGCGACGTCAACGGCGACGACACGTTCGATTCCGTCGACTACCTGCTCGTCAAGCGCACGATACTCGGCACCTTCAAGTTGAGCGACGAAGCGCTTGTCCTCGCGGACATCAACGGCGACGGCAATTTCGATTCCGTCGACTATCTGCTCGTCAAGCGTGCAGTGCTCGGCACCTACAAACTTCCGGAATCGCTCTCGTAATCGCGAATTCCAACGGAAAAGGACGCCGCGGGGGGATTCCTCCGCGGCGTTTCCGCAAGTAAATAATGAAAGAAGGGAGGCATTTGCCATGCAGTTGCAGGAATCCGGGGAAATGTACCTGGAAACCATTCTCGTCCTGACGCAGCGCGGAGTCCCGTTCCGTTCCATCGACATTTGCGAGGAAATGGGGTATTCCAAACCCAGCGTCAGCCGCGCCATGGGAATCCTACGGCAGGGGGAGTTCATCACGGTGGACGCCGGCGGATACATCACCCTGACCGAGGCCGGGCGGGAAATCGCGGAAAAAATCTACGAGCGCCACCGGGTGCTGTCCGCGTTCCTCATGAAACTCGGCGTGGACGAGGAAACTGCCGCGGCGGACGCCTGCCGCATGGAGCACGTCATCAGCGACCGCTCGTTCGCGGCCCTACGGGCGTACCTGCACGCGCAAGACCTCGACTCCCCGCCCGCATAAGTTCAATCGGGGCGTTGCTTGGGTCAACGTCCCGCCGTTTAAGGGGCTTTTTGAAAAAAGCCCCTTAAAATCCCCAAAAACTTTTCAAACGGCTCCGCCCGCTTGCGCGCACCGCCCGGCAGGACGCAAAAAAGGGGCTTTTCAAAAACGTTCGCCCCCGGAAACCGTCGTTTCCGGGGGCGCGTTTTTCATTTTTCGTCGGAGTTTTCGTCCTTCGGCGGCGCTTTTTTACGGCGGGTCTTGTGGTCGTCGGTCTGCCGGGACTTCAAATACGCGTCGAGCGTTTCCTGCCAATGGCGCGGGGCGTGCATAACAAAGAAGAAACTGACCTTCTCCTTCCCTTTTTCCGCGCGCTCATAGAGCATATCCTTGAACCGCTCGTAGCGCACGACGACGCCCGATTTCGCCGCCCAGCCGCGCAGCTTCGCCGCCAACTGGAACGCACTCGCGATATCGACGAGCAGCACACCGTAGAAAATGCCGAGGAAAAACCAGCAAAACGCGTGCCCCGCAATCCAATCGGTACACCGCAAAGCGACCCCGTGCAGCAAAAACCGGTACCCCGCCCCGCAAAGCGTCCACAGGAACGAATACAACGGGCAGATGACGCCCTGCACGTTGCCGAAATTTCCGGTGTAGTCCCACAGGCGCAAATTCATGCCCTTCAGCAGGACGATTCCGGTCAGATACTCCAGCACCGTCATCGCCACCGCGATGAGCAGGACCGGCAAAATCGCGTCCAGCCACGCGTACCCGGTATCCACCCGCTCGCAAAGCAGGCAGGTCAGGTACATCAGGACCAGCCCCGTCCCGTACAGCGGAAGCACCGGACCGGTCAGGAATCCCGGATTGCACCAGTTCCCGTGGTTTATCCGCCGCGCGACGAGTTCGATACACCACCCCAAAAGGCTGCCGACGCTGAACAGAAACGCAAGGGACAAGAACAGTTCCATACAAAGTCACGCTCCCTTCCCGACCGTCCGGCGCGCCGGCTTACACGCGGAAATCCACGTCCGGGGTTTGCAGGACGATAGGCTCCCGGCGGGGATGAACCACCTCCCAAAGCGCCGCGAGCGCGATAACGGAACAGAGCAGGGACGACAGCGTGCCGAGCACCGGGACGACGCTCAACACGGAAAGCACGGCGCTGATTAACAGCGACGCGGGAATCGCGTTCCAGCGCGGCAGCAACGCCTGCGCGAGCAAAAGCGCCGCGACCGCCTTCGACGCCGCGAGCACCAGCACATACGCGAGCAGCAGCACCACGCCGACCAGCGTCGTATAGCCGAGGAACAGCAGCACCAACCCCGCAAACGGGACCAGCAACAGCGGCGCGAACCCGCGCAAGCAGAACGCGAACGGGTGCGCCCGCAGCATGCCCGCGACGCGGTCCGACCGTTTCGCAAACAGGAGCGCGCAGAACAGCGTCAGCGCCAACCCGGAAAGCACGCTGACCGCCAAGGACAGCAGGACGTCGACGACCGGTCCCGCCTGCTTTTCGAACGACACGCGCCCCTCGAACGCGGACCCGGCAAACGGGCGCGTGTCCGTATCCGACAGGGAGGACGCGACGACCGGTTCGGACGGCGAAAGGATTTTCGCGGAACCGAATTCCGCCCCGTCAACCAGGACGACCTTGTCCGCCTCGCAGGAGAGTTCCCCGGTGACTTCGCCGGCGAGATACACGGTGTCCGCCGCGATTTGCAGATTCCGGCAGACGCCGTCGAACACGACGGTCTCCCCGGCAATCATGACGTCGTTCGCCGAAAATCCGCCGCCGCACTGCACGGACGCGCCGGCGACCGTCACGTTCCGCCCGACCTCCCCCTGCAGGGACAAATCGGACGCGAAAGCGCGGATACTGCCCCGCACCGTCCCGCGCACGTCCATTTCAAGGGCAAAAGCGAGCAAATCCCCCGTGACCGTATCCTCGACCGTCAGGCTGTCCGAAAACAGATAGCTGTCCTCGCCGACTTCCTCGTCCGACGCGGCGGACGCCGGAAGGACCGCAACCGCCGTCAACAGCAGGACGGCAAGCAGGCAGGAAAGCGCTCTTCCAAAGCGTTTCATACGTAAAACCCCATTCCTTTCGCAATTTGCGGCGGAAACACCCGCCGTTTTCTTTTTTCCCTTCTATTATACAGGAAAGTCGCCCGTTTTTCAAGTATGTTTTGCAAATCTGTCTCATAGGATAGAAACAAAAAGATGTTGGAGGGTCCCGACTTGCCAAAGGAATCGCAAAAAGCCGCCCCGTCCCTGCTGAAAGGCGCGGCGGTCATGACCGTGTTCGCCCTGTGCGGCAAGCTGCTCGGCGTGCTGTTGCGGCTGTACCTGACCTCGCGCATCGGCAGCGAGGGGATTGGGCTGTATCAACTCGTCATGAGCGTGTACGGGCTTTTCTCGACGGTCGCGACGGCGGGGCTGACCGTCGCGGTCTCGCGGCTTGCGGCGGAAAAGGCGGCGAGCGATTTGTCAAACGCGTCCCTGCTGCTCAAAGCGTCGACCGTCGCGGGGCTTGCCGTCAGCGTGCTTGCGACGGTCTGCCTGCTCGGCACGGCGGATTTCTTCGCCCGCGTGGTCGTGCAGGACGTCCGAACGGCGCCCTCCTTACGCATTCTCGCGCTTTCCATGCCGTTCATGGCGGTCGCCGCCTGCTTCAAGGGGTGGTTCATCGCCCGGCGGCAGGTGTTGCGAAGTTCCTCCGCGTCCCTGTTCGAGCAATGCGTCAAATTCGCCGTCATGGCGTTCTTCCTCAACGGCGTCATGGCGCACACGAACGACCTCGGCACGCTCTGCACCGGCATCGTGCTCGGCGTGACGATTGGGGAATGCAGTTCCTTCTGCTACCTCTGGATCGCCTACCGTTTCTTACGCGGACGGGTCGCAAAGCGGGACTACCGCCCGACCGAACGCTTTGCGGACAGCCTGCGGTCGCTCTGCGGCGTCGCCGCGCCCATCGGGCTTTCCATCGTCATCACCTCCCTGCTCCACACGGCGGAAAACCTGCTCCTTCCGTCCGTTTTTCAGCGCTACGGCGGCGACCGCGCGGAGGCGCTTTCACAGTTCGGCATCATTCGCGGCATGGTCATTCCGCTGCTATTTTTCCCGTTCGCGTTCCTGCAAAGCCTGGTTTCCGTGATGATTCCGGAAATCTCCCGCCTCGGCGTTTCGGACGGGAAAGCGGCGCGGGACCGGCAAATCGGTCGTATCCTGACCGTCGCGGTCCTGTTCGGCGTCGCCGCCGGGGGGCTGTTCTTCTTCCTGCCGGAGGAACTCGGGCAGACCTTCTACCCCGGACAGGACGTGACCCACGCGCTCCGCCTGCTCGCACTCGTCAACCCGTTCATGTATGTGCAGACCATCTGCGACGGACTGCTCAAGGCGGTCGACGGGCAGAAGTACACCTTGCGCTACAGCGTCTACAACTCCCTGCTCCGGCTCGCGGTCATCTACACGCTCATTCCGCTGTCCGGGGCGGAGGGGTACCTGCTGCTCCTGATGCTTTCTAACACGTTTGAATTCGCCCTTTGCTACCGGCGGCTGAAAAAGTACGCGACGTTTTCGGTCGGGTTCCTGCACGGCGTGCTCGCGCCGGTCGGGAGCGCCCTGCTCGGCGGACTGCTCGCCCGCGCGGTCCTCCGTCTGCCGGCGTTCGCGCAAGCGTCGGCGGTGTCCGCGGCGATGGCAGGCACGGCGGTGTATCTGGGGGTGTTCCTGTTGCTGACCCTGCCGCTGTACCGCCCGTTCCTGCCGTCCTATAAGCGTCGGGAGCGCGCCGCCGCATGAGCTGGCTGCACTACCTCCCGCCCCGTTTCCTGCCGGCGGTGCAGTCGCTGCCGGACCCGTTGCGCGGACAGGTCACGGAGGTGCGGCTGCGGCTGGGCAAACCGTTTTCCGTCACGGCGGGCGGAAAGAATCTCCTGCCGGACGGCGACGGACATCTGCACACGACGGCGGACGCGCTCCGGGCGACCGGCGAGGACATCGACGAAATGCTCGCCCGGCTGACCGAAGGCTCGCTCTACGCGTTCGAGGACTGCATGGCGAACGGCTACCTGCCCCTGCCGGACGGCTGTCGGGCGGGTGTCGCGGGGGACGCGGTGCTGTCCCCGGACGGAAAACTGCGGTTCCGAACGGTCACCTCGGTCTGCCTGCGCGTTTCCCGCTTTCTGCCGGCGTTCGCGCGCCCGCTGACGGACCGCTTGCGGTGCGGTCCGCCCGTCGGCGCGTTGGTGATTTCCCCGCCCGCCGGGGGCAAGACCACCTTTTTGCGCTCCGCCGCGTACCTGCTTTCGACCGGACCTCGCCCCTACCGGGTCGGCGTCGCGGACGAGCGCGGGGAACTCGACCTCCCGGACGGTTTGTGCGACCGGCTGACCGGCTGCGCGAAAGGCAGGGCAATCGAACTGCTGACCCGCACCCTCTCGCCGGAATACCTGCTTTGCGACGAACTCGGCGTCGGCGAGGAAGCCCCCCTGCTCGCCGCGCAAAACACCGGGGTCCGGCTGATTGCCTCGGTGCACGGCGGGAGCGCGGAGGACGCGCGGAAACGACCGTGCGCCCGAACCCTGCTGGAGGCGGGGCTGTTCGGGTATCTGGTGGTTCTGGAGCCGGGGTACCGGGTGAAGGTGCTGACGGCGGAGGGGGAAACGCTGTGCGGCTGATTGGCGGACTGCTGCTCGTCGGGGCGTCCGCGGCGTGCGGAATCCTACTGACGGGCGAAGCGAAAAGCGAGATTCGCGCGCTCGAATCGCTGCTGGAACTCCTCCGAACGCTCTCCCGGCGGCTGACGTGGGGACGCGACCCGTTGCGGACGCTGTTCGCCGCCTACCGCGACCCGTATCTGGAGCGCGTCGGGTTTCTCCCCGCCCTTCGGAACGCCGACGGGCGCGCCTACCCCGCCGTCTGGGTGCAGGCGCTGCAGACCCTGCCGCTCCCGCCGGACGCGCGAAAGGAAGCCGAAACCCTCGGACCGTCCCTCGGTCGCCTGCCGCTGGACGCGCAGCTCGACCGGCTCGCGCTCTGTATCGACGCGCTGAGCGCCTGCCGGGACGCGGCAAGGCAGAACGCCGAAAAAAACCGCCGCAGTACCGTCGCGCTCTGGACGCTTGCCGGGCTGCTCGCGGCGTTGCTGCTGCTTTGAAAGGAAGGACTTGCATTTGAACATCACACTCATTATCCGCATCGCCGGGGTCGGGTTGCTGGTCGCGGTCATCTGTCAAATCCTGCAAAAGAACGGGCGGGAGGAGCAGGCGACGTTCGTTTCGGTCGCGGGCGTCGTGGTCGTCGCGTTGCTGCTGCTGAGCGAAATCGCTTCGCTTGTCTCGGCGGTGCGGAGCGCCTTCGGGATATGAGCGCGGGACGGTATGAATCTGTTTTCCGTTTGCGGTTTTCTGCTGGTCGCCCTGTGCGTCAACCTGCTGTTGAAACGCTTTTCCCCGGAGTTCGCGCCGCTGACCGCCGCCGCTTGCGGGCTGTTGCTGGCGGTCTACTTCCTACGGGAGGCGGCGACCGCCGTGCAGACGCTGACCGGACTTGCCGCGGAACACGGTCTGGGGGGCTGGTTCAACCTGCTGCTCAAGGCGCTCGCCGTCGCCGTCGCCTGTCAACTGACGGCTTCGCTCTGCCGGGATTGCGGGGAAAGCGCGCTCGCGGAAAAGGCGGAACTCGCGGGCAAACTCGCCATTCTCGCCCTGACGCTGCCGGTCGTCCGGCAATTGCTGGAACTGCTCTGAAACGGCTCCTGCTGCTCGCCCTGCTGCCGTTCCTGCTGTTCGCGCTCTGCGGATTTGCCGACAAAGAGCAGTCCCTCGCGGACGAAATCGGCACGGACACGCTCTCCCACCCGGCGCTGACCGCGGAAGAACAGAACGGTGACGCGCCGATTGTGCTCTGGGACAAAATCGGCGACCTCCTACGCGGCGGGACCGGCGACGCGCTGCAAAGCGCGGGCGTCAGTTTCGCGTCCCTGCTCGGGATTCTCGTGCTTTGCTCCCTGCTGCACGCCCTGCGAAGGCTCTCGACCACGACCGCCCTGTCCGAGGCGTGCGCGTTCGTGACGGCGATAGCGCTTTCCGGCGTGTCCTACAGCCTGCTGTCCGACCTGTTCGAATCCACCGGACAAGCCCTGACCGCCTTCACCGAATACCTCTCGTCGCTCCTGCCGGTCTCCGCGTCGCTGCTGCTCGCCGGCGGGAACGCGTCGGCGGCGGCTGCCTCGTCGGCGGGGTTCTCCCTGTTCCTTTCGGTCGTCAGCCTGCTCTGCTCGTCGGTACTGTTCCCGTTCCTGCAAATTTCGTTCGCGCTCTCCTTTGCGTCCGCCCTGCCCGGCACCGTGACGCTTTCCCCCATTTCCTCCCTCCTTCGGAACACCTCCGGACTGCTCCTGGCGTTCCTGTTCTCCCTGCTCGGGTTCCTGCTGACCATGCAGACCTCCATCGCATCCGCGGCGGACAGCGCCGTCTTTCGCACCGTGCGGTTCGCGTCCGGGATCTTCATTCCGGTCATCGGCGCCTCGCTCGGCGACGCCGCGCGGACCATCGCGGGCAGCGTGTCCGTCATCAAGGGCACCGTCGGCGCGGCGGGGGTCGTGGTGACGCTCGCCATTCTGCTCCCGCCGCTTTTGCGGCTGTTCGCGCACCGGTTGCTGCTTTCCCTGTGCGGCGCGCTCGCGAAAATGCTCGGTTGCGAAAAGGAAGGGCAGTTGCTGAGCGAATTGGGCAGCACGTTGAGCGTCCTGCTCGGTCTGCTCGCCGGCGCGGAAGCCGTCGCGCTGCTTTACCTCTCGGTATTCATCAAGACAGGAGCGTCCGTATGAATCTGCCGCTGCAAGGCTATTTTTCCATGCTGTTGACCGCCTCGGTCCTCGGCGCGCTGTGCGCCGCGTTCGCCGGGAGCGCGTTCGAACGGTATTTGCGCTATCTCGCGTCGCTCATCTGTATCCTGCTCGTGCTCGCGCCGTTCCGCTCGTTCGACGCGACCGCCCTGTTTCAAACCGACGTGGAAACGCCCGCCGTTTCCCTGCCGGACGGGCTTTCCCTGCAGGAACGCGCCGGGGCGCAGGCGGAAAAAGAAATTTGCGCGTGGATTTCCCAAAGCCTTTCCGCGCAAACAGGCATAACCCCCGCGGAGGTCCGCATAGATATTGACTGGACGGCCGACGAACCGGTCATCCGCGCCGTCGCCGTCCGGTTGCCGCCGGAACTCGCCGACCGGACGGAGGAGGTCGCCGCGTGGATTGCGACCGCTTGCGGCGTGCCGGGGAACGTGACCGTCGAATGAAAGGAAAGGGGGCGCGCGGAAATGCCCGTGGGAACCGGTTCGACCGGCGGATTCCTCGCCAAATGCAAGCGCATCAAGGGAATGCCGTATCTGCTCTTAGCGCTCGCCGCGGGACTTATCCTTCTGTTGCTCCCGAGCGGAAAGAGCGAACCGCGGACGGCGGAAAGCGCGCCGGACGCCGAGACCTACCGCCTCGCGCTGGAACGGGAAATCGAGACCCTGCTGTGCGAACTGGACGGAGTCGCGGACTGCACGGTCGTGCTGACCCTTTCGAGCGGGTACGAATACACCTACGCCACCGACCAGAAGGTCCGCGAACAGTCCGACGGCAAGGAAACCGAAAAAACGGTCGTCCTCGCCGAACAGGACGGCGACGAGAAACCGCTCCCGTTGCGGGAAAAACAGCCGGTGGTCTGCGGCGCCGCCGTGGTCTGTCCGGGGGCGGACGAGGTGTTGCGGAACCGCATTGCGGGGCTGTTGCGCGCGCTGTTTTCGCTGGAGGACCCCGCCATCAGTATTCAAAGTTAATCCATACCATCAACCTACAGGAGGCAGTATCATGAAGTTCAAGCAAAAACTCTCGTCCGGCGTCCAAAAGGTCCGCGAAAAACTCAAAACCGTCAACGCCAAGCGCCTGCTCGCGTCCCGCACGTTCCTCGTGTGCGGTTGCGTCGTGCTCATCGCCGCGGCCGTCGGCATCAGCGCACTGGTCGGTCGGTCGGCGGAACCGGGCGGCGAATCCGAAAGCGGCAAACTGCTCGGCAACTCCGTGCTGGTGAACGAGGAACTTTCCGGCGTGACGGACGCGAACCAGAGCGCCCCGGACGTCAGCGACACGCTCGGCGAATCCGACGACCTGCTCGCCGTCACCGTACTGAACCGCACAGCGGTCCGCGAGGACGCAATGGCGGTGCTGAAGGGTATTGCGGAGAACCCCGACGCCCTGCCGGACGAACGGGAGGACGCCCTCGCGCAAATTTCCGCAATTATGGACGACATGGCGGCGGAAGCCGGTATCGAAACGGTCGCCCTCGCAAAGGGTATTCCCCAGTGCGTCGCCGTCATTTCCGGCGAGAATTGCAGCGTCATCGTCGACAGCGCGGAACTCAGCGAAGCGGAGCGTGCGCAAATCGTCGAAATCGTCTACGAGCAGAGCGGTATCCTGCCGATTGGCATCAAAGTCATTCTCACCCGGCAACCGGACGCCGTCGCGTGAAATCGCCATATACCAAACAGGGAAACCCCGATAAGCGGGTTTCCTTTTTTATTTTTTTGTAAAAAATGCGTTTCGGACTGAAAATTCCCTTGCATTCCGCCCGCTTTTCTGGTAAAATGAAAAAAATAGGGGAATTCTATCAAAAAGAGCAGAAAAAGGGGAAACCGAACCGATGAACCAGCAAAAACGGACGCAAGTCAGCCGGGGCGCGTGGATAACGTCCCTCGCCGCTTTTTGCGTCCTGCTCGTTTTTCTCGCCATCGCTTGCGTGTCCAGCGCGAAGGATACGCTCGCCCGGCAGCCGGTCGCCCCGGAACCGCCGGTCGTGTCCGCGCCGTCGCAAGCGCCGCCCGCCGTTCTGCTCCCGTCGGAAAGCCCCGTTTCCGGGTCGGAACCGTCCCAAACTTCCGGCGATACCTCCGCGCCCGTCGTCGAGGAACAGGTTTTCCGCACGCCCCTCGCCGGCGAAACCGTCCTCGGTTCGTACCGGCAGAACGGCGTAAACCTCCGCGTTTCCCAAATCGCGCGGGAGGAGCAGAACATGTTCGTCTGCGAATTCTTCCTGGATTCGCCGGAACTTCTGCACACGGCGCTCGCGGGCGGAAAAATCACCGGGCGGCAGTACACCTCCAAAATCGCCCGCAGCGTCGGCGCGGTCCTCGCGGTCAACGGCGATTTTTGCGGCTACCGCACGAACGGCATCATCATTCGCGAGGGCGAGGTCCTCCGGGACAGTTTCGCCGATTGGGACCTGCTTTATATCGACCGGGACGGCGACCTGCGATACGGCGTTTCCGGCGATTTCGACGCGGAGCAGCTCGCCGCGGACGGGGTGCTGCAAAGCTGGTGTTTCGGCCCGCTTTTGGTCGCCGACGGGCAAAAGGTCGCGGAAATGAACCGCCCCGGGCTCTCCCCCCGTCAACGCGAACCCCGCACCGCCATCGGGCAACTCGGTCCCCTGCACTATCTGCTGTTCGTCGTTGACGCCGTTCGCGCCGACAACGAAGTCATCGGCGGAATGACCTTCTCGACGCTCGCCGACACGCTCGTCGAACTCGGTTGCGTCACCGCCTACAACCTCGACGGCGGCGGCTCGACCACGCTCTATTTCAACGGCGAAGTCATCAACCGGCCTTGCGTCAACGGGGAACGCGCCGTCAGCGACATCATCTACCTACGCTAAAACGGGAAGGAGGTCCTTCGCATGGAGTCCGTCGCGCTCATTCCGGCGTACAAGCCGGAGGAAGCGATGCTGCCGTTCCTGCAAGCGTTGCGGGAGCATTTCGGGGTCGTCGTCGTCGTCAACGACGGAAGCGGCGAGGACTACGAAAGCCTGTTCGACCGCGCCCGCGAACTGGGGGCGGTCGTGCTCGCACACGCGGTCAACCTCGGCAAGGGGCGCGCGCTCAAGACCGGGCTGAACCACATCTTGCGCGCCTACCCGGATTGCGGCGGCGTCGTCACCGCCGATTGCGACGGACAGCACGCCGTCGAGGATATCCTCGCCGTGCGGGACGCCCTACGGGAACACCCGGACCGCTTGATTCTCGGCGCGCGGCGGTTCACCGGCAAGGTCCCCGCCCGTTCCCGCGCCGGAAACGGCTCCATGCGCTTCCTGTTCGCCCTATCGACCGGCACAAAGCTGTACGACACGCAGACCGGACTACGCGGGCTCCCGCGTTCCCTCCTGCCGGAACTGCTGCGCGTCCCCGGCGAGCGCTACGAATACGAAATCAACATGCTCCTACGGCTCCCGGAATGGAACGTCAAGCCGCTGGAAATTCCGATTCAAACCATTTACCTGCAGGAGAATCGGAGTTCGCACTACCATCCGCTTCGGGATTCCGCCCGTATCGCCGCCCGCATGTTGCTCTTTTCGATGGGAAGCCTGCTCTCCTACTTCGTGGATTACGGGTCGTTCCTGCTGTTCCTGTTCCTCGGTCTGCCGGAATGGGCGTGTTTCGGAACCGCGCGGGTGCTCAGCAGTACGTTCAACTACCTCATCAACTCCCGTGTGGTCTTTCGCGGGCGCCGGACAAAGCGGACCGTCCTTCGGTACTACGCGCTCGCGCTGTTCGTCCTGTTGCTGGGCATGACCGTCCTACGCGTGACGACCGCGCTGCACGCGCCCCTGCTCGTCAAGGTCGCCTACGACCTCGTCATGTATGTGTTCAATTACTTCGTTCAGCGGGACTTCGTGTTCCGGGAAAAG
>CANQTR010000022.1 GCA_947626805.1 uncultured Clostridia bacterium | reverse complement strand
TTCGGGGGCGTGCTGTTCCTGCTGTCCGGCAACGGGACGGTCGCGGAAGGGTCGGTCTGGTTCATGACCGCCGGCGGAATCGCCGAATTCGTCATGTATTCCCGCAAGTTCGCCGGACCAATCAACGAATTCGCCAACATCATCAGCGAATTCCAGTCCGCCTTCACCGCCGCCGAGCGTATTTTCCGCATCATCGACGAAAAACCGGAATCTCCGGACCGCCCGGGCGCGTCCGTGCTGTCCGACGTGCGCGGGGAAGTCGTCGCGAAGAACATCTTCTTCGGTTATTCCCCGGAAAAGACCGTCCTGCACAACCTCTCCTTCGCCGCAATGCCCGGAAAGACGGTCGCCATCGTCGGGCCGACCGGCGCGGGGAAAACCACGATTATCAACCTGCTCATGCGGTTCTACGACGCGGACAGCGGGGAAATCACGGTCGACGGGAAGGAAGTGCGCGACCTGACGCGGGACAGCCTGCGGCTCGCGTACACCATGGTTTTGCAGGATACATGGCTCTTTTACGGCACGATTTTCGAAAACATCACCTACGGGCGCGAGGGCGCGACCATGGAAGAGGTCGTGCAGGCGGCAAAGACCGCCGGAATCCACTCCTTCATCGAGCGGCTTCCGCAAGGGTACGAGACCGTCCTGTCCGACGACGGGGTCAACATCTCCAAGGGACAGAAACAACTGCTGACCATCGCCCGCGCCATGCTCCCGGCGAGCCGTATGCTCATTCTCGACGAGGCGACCTCCAACGTCGATTCCCGCACCGAGCGCAAGATTCAGGACGCCATGTCCGCGCTCATGCAGGGGCGGACCTGTTTCGTCATCGCCCACCGCCTCTCCACGATTCAGAACGCCGACCTCATTCTCGTCGTTCGGGACGGCGACGTCGTCGAGCGCGGCACCCACGAAGAACTGTTGCGGCAGAACGGTTTCTACGCCTCCCTCTACCGCTCGCAATTCTCGTAAATTCGCAAAAAAGGCAGGTCAATCTCATGAAACGTCGCATTTTTTCCTGTCTGTGCACCTTCGTCCTTCTGCTCGTCGCCCTCTCGCTCGGCGCTTCCTGTGCGAAATCGCCGAATTCCCCGCCTACGGACGAAAGCGCCGCACCGTCCGAGCCGACGGGTCCCGCCGGCGTCGCCGTGCGGGAGGACGACGCATGGAAGCTGTATTCGCCGGAAGGGAGGACCGTCCTGACGGTCGCCGTACGGGACGGAAACCTCTGCTATTCCCTTTTCCGGGACGGGAAGGTTTTTCTGGAGGAGGGGGCGCTCGGTTTGACCGTCGACGGCGTTTCCTACGGAACGGCGCTCAACGCGGACGGATTGGGCGACGCGTTGTGCGAGGTGCGAACGGACGTGCGGCGCGTGTTGGGGCGGGTCGGCGAAGCGAATGCGCCCTGCCTGTCCGTGTCCCTGCCGGTCGGCGAGGGTGGAACCGCGTTGACGCTGGAAGCGCGGGTCTTTGAAACGGGCGCGGCTTTCCGCTACCGCCTGCCCGGCGACGGGGAGCGCACCGTGGAAAGCGAGCAAACGTCCTTCGCCCTCCCCGCCGAAAGTCGTCTTTGGGCGGGCAGCACGCACATCTACTACGAAAGCAAGATTGAAGCCCACCTGCCCTCGCGGGAAAGCCCGACGACGCTCGGACTGCCCGCGACGGTCGCGCTCGACGACGGGCGGTATGTCGCCCTGCTGGAAGCGGACCTTGCCGCCTACGCGGGGATCTGCCTGCGCTGGACGGACGTGAATCGCTATACGGCGGATTTTTCCCGCAACGGCGCGGACAACGTTCGTTTCACGGTGACCGGCGAAATTCTGACCCCGTGGCGGGTGCTGGCGGTGGCGGACGACCTGAACGAACTGGTAAACAACACCATTCTTTACCAGCTCTGCGAACCGGTGGACGAAGAGCTGTTCACGGACGACTGGGTCAAGCCCGGACGGGCGGTCTGGTCGTGGATAACCGGTCGGACCACCGACCGCGTGACCCCGGAGCTGATGCGCTCGTATACCGACGCGGCGGGTGCACTGGGATTCGAGTACAACCTCATCGACGAGGGCTGGGTGTATTGGGACGACTGCGAGACCGTCCTGAAAGGACTTTCCGAACAGGGAAAAGCGCTCGGCGTGGGGCAGATTCTCTGGACCGGCGTCATCGCCGGGGCGGGCTTCCACAACGGGATCCGCTCGGCGGAGGAAGCGGAGGAATTCCTCTCGTTTCTTTCGCAAACCGGGATGTCCGGCGGAAAAATCGACTTTTTCCCGCAGGAGACCGACGTCGGGTACGGGGTGGACCTTTACCGACAAATTCTGCAAGCAGCGGCGGAAAAACGGCTTTTGGTCGATTTCCACGGCTGTAACAAGCCGACCGGCTACGACGTAACCTGGCGGAACGAGCTGGGGCGGGAAGCAATCCTCGGACTGGAATCCACCGCCGTCACCGACCTGCGCACGCAGGCACAGATGTTCACAACGCAGGTGTTCACCCGCAATCTGGCGGGACACGCGGACTTCACCCCCGCCGTCGATACCGCTTTCCACCTCGCGCAGTTGGTGCTGACGGATTCGCCGTTGCAGGTGCTCGGCACCGACCCGGAGACCCTGTTCGAACTCCCGTCGCTGGAGATGGTCAAGAGCGTTCCGACGGTCTGGAAGCGCACGGTCGTGCTGGAACCCAGCCGCATCGGGTCGGCGGCGGTCTTCGCGCGGGAAAGCGAAAGCGGAAGCTGGTTCGTCGGCGGAATCAACTACCGGTCCGTCAAGCGCACGGTCACGCTGAACCTTTCCGATTTCCTCGGCGAAGGGCCCTATCGCATGGAGCTTTGGACGGACACGGAATGCGGTCTTACGAAGGAAGTCCGAAACGTCACGAAAGCGGACACCGTCGAACTGCCGTTCCCGATGGTCAGCGGATTCCTCGCGCGATTTGACCGCGTGACGCTCTCGCAGTACGGCGGGGAACTGTACGACGGACTTCCCGTCCTCGCCGAACTCGCCGACCCGTCCGCCACGGCGGTCTACACGCTCGACGGCAGTCAACCGGGCGAGGATTCCGCCCGGGTCGTTTCCGGGCAGCCGCTCCCGATTACCGAAGGCTGCACCCTGCGCGTCCGCATTTTGGACGGCGACGGGGCGGGCTGCGAGCTTTCCTGCCGATTCGTAGACGGCACCTCGCCCCGCGTGCGGGTGCAGACCGACGAGGACGATTCCGGCGTGACCGTTTCCCTCAGCCCGAACTTTTCCGCCCCGCTGCACTACACCACCGACGGCAGCGAACCGAACAAGGATTCCCCGGTCTACGGCGAACCGCTTTCCCTCGGAACCGGCGGAATGCTGCGGCTGTACGCCGAACCGGACGGGCAAATCTTCCGCCTCGACCGCTATCTTTCGGCATCCCGCCTGACCGAAACCGAGCCGGACCTGCAACTGACCGACGCCGACTGGCTGAGCGCCACGACCGGCTACCCCGGCGACCCGGCGACCAAGGACCGCAACACCAAGAACAACCCAATCACGATTGACGGAACCGTCTATTCCCGCGGGCTGGGCACGAACGCGGTCGGTTCGTTCACCTACGCCGTCCCGGACGGGGCGAAGCGGTTCGTCGCGGTCTGCGGCATCGACGACAACGCGAAGGTGGACGCGAACTACGTCATGGCGAGCTCCCAGATTCTCGTTTCCTTCGGCGGAGCGGAGTTGGACCCGGAGAAGGTTTCCTATCGGACGCGCACGTTCGTTTACGGGAAAAAGGTGTTGCTGGAACTGACCGTTCCGGCGGGCGCAAAGACGATTACGATTACCTGCGGGGACGCGGGGGACGGGAACACCTGTGACAACGTTTCCATCGGGAATCCCGGTTGGATGCTCTCGTAAGGAAGCGAAGGACTTCGGTCGTTCGCATTTCGCCGCCGTCCCCGTGGGAAATTTGACCCGTCCGTTTTCGGGTCTGCAAAACCCCCGAAAAGCGACCGCTTTTCGGGGGTTTTTACGGCGTTACAGCAGTTTTTCGGTTTCCGCGCAAAGTTCCTCGGCGGTCTCCCAGCCGGACGCCTCGGCAAGCAGGGTGTATCCGCCCGCGGCGTTCGGGAAAACGGTCACGCACCCGGTCGGCCAGAACACCCGCGCCGGGAAGGTATCCTTTTGCGTCAGCGCCGCGATACGGGAGGCGCGACGGTCGGCAGCCTCGGTCGCGGGGACGACCGGCAATTCCCGTCGGCAAACGAAGAACGCGGGCAGGGCGTTCAGCGCTTCGTCGAGCGAAACGTTCCGCTGCTGCAGGCGTTTCGCGACGGTCAGGCAGAGCAGGACGCCGTCGTTGACGTACGGGCTGTTCGACGGCTGTTCCTCCATGTGCGCGCGAACCTCGTCCCGCCCGTCGGCGTACAGGCGCAATTCCTTGCCCATGTTCCGCAGGTAGTCCTCGACGGTTTTCGGCAGGCGCGCGGGGAGATAGACCCTGCGCTCGTCGCTTTCGGCAGCCGCGAGGGCGACGAGGTGCCAATAGGTCAACGGCTTGCCGGAACGGGTGTAGGCGCAGGCGCGCCGCCCGTCCGGGGACACCGTGAAGTTGTCCTCGCGCTCCCCGTAGGAAACGTCCGTGCCCAGTTCCTTCGCGTTGGAGAACAGGAATTCCCCGGCGTCGTCCCGCCGCGTGACGGAAAATTTCACCCCGGAAAGCGAACCGACCTGCTCCTGCAGCCATACGCAATACCGGCGCAGGACCCGGTCCTCGCCGTCCGGAAATACGGCGGGTTGCGGCGTGATACAGCAGTCGTACTGCTCGCCGCGCAAACGGGATTCGATATCCCGCTGTGCCTCCCGCGTCAGCGGCAGTCCGCTTCGGTCACAGAACCAGAACCGCACCCGCCCGACGCTCTCGCGCAAGTCGACGAACACCGCCATATCCAGTTCGTACTGCAGCACGGCGAACGAGATGACCGCCGGGAACCCGTCCCCGAGTTCCCAGACCTTCGCGCCCGCGTCCTGTGCCCCGCGCGAGAGCAGTTCCGCGTACAGGCGGCTCCCGGCGGACGGTCCGTGCAGGACGCCGAGTTTCAGTTCCCGTCCCGGCGTTTTCAGGGCGCGTCCCAACCGCAAGCAGAAACTGCTGTCCAGTTCCGCCCGGTCGCCCTGCATCTGCTCGTCGCCGAACCAGCGCCGGTCCAGCGCGCCGAAAACATACCGTTCGCCAACCGAGGCGTTCTTTCCGACCAGCAATCCGCCCTTTAGACGCACCCCGGCTTTCAGCGACGCGCCGTCCTCCAGCACGGTGTTCTCCCCAATCACGCAACCGGGCGGCACCGTACAGCCTTCCCCGACCCGCACGCCGGAACAGAGGATACTCCCCTCCACCCGCGAGCCGCGCCCGACCGAAACGCGGTCGTGCAAAACGCTCGCGCGGACCGTCGCGTCCGGGGAAATCGCGCATTCCTGCCCCGTGACCGTCTGCCCGTCGGACAGCGCCATACAGCAACGGTAGTAGCTTTCCGGCGTGCCGATGTCCCACCAATGCCCCGGCAGGACCTCGCCGAACACCTCGATACCGCGTTTCAGCAGGCGGGGAAACAGGTCCCGCCCGAAATCGAACTTCATGCCCTCCGGCACCTCGTCGAGCAGCGAGCGGTCGAGCAGGTAGATGCCGGTCGATACCAAATCCGACGCCGTATCCCGCCACGAGGGCTTTTCGGAAAAGCCGACGATGCGGCTCCCGTCGAGCGTGACGACCCCGAATTCTCCGGGGGATTCCGCGTGCGTCAGCAGAATCGTCGCAAGCCGGCGCTCCTTTTTGTGCCGTTCGTAGGCGCGGCGCAAGTCGAAATCGGTCACGGTGTCGCCGGAAATCACCAGAATCGTGTCAGCAAGCCTGTCGCGGACCGCCCGCACGCTCCCGGCGCTGCCGAGCGGGACGCTGCCCTTGACGGTTTCCAGTTCGATATGCGGGTCGCGGTACAGGTCGAACGCCTCCGGCAGAGCGCAGACGGTCAGCAGCGCGTCCTTCCAGCCGTTCCGCTTGAGGCAGTCGGTCAGCCGGGTCAGCACCGGCGTGCCGCAAACGGGGACGAGGGGTTTCGGCAGGTCGTCCGTAATCGGCGCGAGCCGGCTCCCCATGCCGCCCGCAAGAATGACGACTTCCCACCGTCGTTCGTTGATTCGCTGTTCCATGGTCATAACCATTCCCTTCCTGTTTTCGGTAGTTTGCCCCGAAAAAGGAAAAGGTATGAGCGTGTCGATAAAATCGACACTTTTTCGAGTGGCAAACACAATCACGGCGGCGTCGCTACGCTCCTCCTTGTTCTGTGTTTTCCCCCCGAAGCCCCCTTTCGTCGAAAAACGGCTCGGCTTGCGCCACTTCTGACGCCGCCTTCGCCGTTTTTCTCTCAAAGTGCCCCTCCGGCGGCACATGTCCGCCTACGGGGCGAAATTTTATTGTAATATTGTTCCCGCTAAAATTTTTTGGAACTGTCGGTATCGTGAATCCGCCGAAAAATTCAAGGGACTTTTTGAAAAAGTCCCTTGAAAATCCTCAAAAACTTTTCGGTTTAATGTCAAACGCAAAGCGTCACAGCGCGAAATAGGTTTTCCCGTTCGGGAGGACGGCGGTGCGGTGGGTCGCGCAATCGGGCAGGACGTACCCCGCCTCCAGACGGTTCCGCAAAGCCGGCGCCGGCTTACGGTACAGCGCCTCGAACACGTCGCACGCGACGGCAGACGCGGTCGGCAAAGACCCCGCGCCCTGCCCGTAAAACAGCACCTCGCCGACCGATTCGCCGACGACCGAAATCGCGTTGAACGCCCCGCGCACGGCGTGCAAAAGGTTGTCCTCCGGCACCAGATACGGGGCGACCGCAAGCCGGAGATGTTCCGCCCCGCCGACCTCCACCCGCTCCGCCGTGCCGAGCAGACGAATGACGCACCCGCGCTCCGCCGCGAGCCGAACGTCCTCGACGGTCACGTCGCGAATGCCCTGCAGGCACTTCACTTCGGTATACGGGATATACCGCCCGAACGCCAATCCCGCGAGGATACAGATTTTGCGGGCGGCGTCATGCCCTTCGACGTCCGCCGTCGGGTCCTGTTCGGCGTACCCGAGCGCTTGCGCCTCGGCGAGCGCCTCCTCCATCGAACAGCCGGACTCCGCCATGCGGGTCAGGATATAGTTGGTCGTGCCGTTGAGGATTCCGGAAATTTTCAGGATACGGTCCGCGGCGAAACAGTCCCGCAACGGACGCAGAATCGGAATCCCCCCGCCGACGCTCGCTTCATATAGGTAAGAAACGCCTTTTTGCCGGGCGATGGATTCGAGTTCCTCCCCGCAAGCGTCCACGACCGCCTTGTTCGACGTCACGACGCTCTTGCCGGCGAGCAGCGCCCGCTTGGTATAGTCGTAGGCGATTTTCACGCCGCCCATCGTTTCCACGACGACCTCGACGCGCTCGTCCGCAAGCACCTTTTCAAAATCCGACGTGACACGGTCCGCGAGCGGATGTTCGGGAAACGCCCGTAGGTCCACGATATATTGTATCCGGATATCCTCCGCTTTTTTCAGCACCTCATAGACGCCGCTGCCGACCGTGCCGAAGCCGAGGATTGCGATTGCCTTCATCTTTTTGCTCCCGTCTGTCTATTTTTTTTAGTATACCCGGTTTTGCAAGGCTTGTCAAGAGCAGACCTGCCCAAAATTGCGGGACAAAACGCACCGATTTTGCGTCTTTTTTACGTTTCCCCCTTGCCTTTTTGCAAAAAGAAGTGTATAATGGAAGAAAATCCGAAAGGGGACGCGTATTTTTGATGAACCGATTGTTGCTCGTCTGCATTTCTCTGTTGCTCGCGTTCGCCGTCGCGCTGACGGCGGGAATCGTCGCGTACCGCTGGTCCTCCGCGTACGAATACGGCGATTTGACGTTCGATAATTTTTCGCTCGTCGACGGACGGCTGACCTTCCGCATACGCTCTAACGTCGAGGGCGAATACGTCTACAAACTCATCGCCGACAGCGACGGGAACGGGCAAATCACCCTGACCGTCCGCGGCGGGAAGCAGTCCGCCCTCGCGCAAACGCCCGGACTCGACGACGCGTATTTCCACATCGACCTGCCGGAGGGCACGCGCAAACTGGTCTGTGGAAAAAGCACCGTCTATACGGTCTCGTAAGGCGCGGACAACGTGCAGAAAGGAAGGTTCCGATGAAGAAATCCCGTTTTTTCCGTCTTTCACTGTTCCCGTTGCTCGCCGCCCTGCTGTTTTGCGCCTGCTCGTCCGAGCGGGCGGAGGGGGACGCCCCGGAGGGGTGCGCGCTGTTTGACGGCGAGGACTATTCGTTTTACTATGCCGAGGAGTGGGAAATCGACCGCGACGACGGCATGACCGGCATCAAGTACAACATCGCCGGCGACAAGGCGTTCGCCTACGCGAGCGTTTCGGTCATGGCGTTCACGCTCTCCGACAGCAATCAGGGCGCGAACAACTACTGGGACGACTACCGCGCCGACCTGACCGACGTTTACGGCGACCGGATACAGTTCACCTCCGAAAAGGAGGAAACGGAACTCGGCGGCGCGCCCGCCTGCCGCAACCGCTACACCCTGCAGCTTTCCGAGGACGACCTGCCCTATCGGTTCGAGCAGACGGTTTGCGTGCGGTACGGCACGGCGTTCCTCGTGACGTTCACGGTGCCGGAGGACGGCTACGACGACACGGTCGGCTGTTACGAAACGGTCCTGTCCACGTTCGCGTTCGATTGACGAAAACCGCATACGAAAACGGTATGGCTCCGCGTTTGGCGCCATACCGTTTTTTCTGCCGTTTTTGCCCCGTCAGAGCAGGGCGTCGAACAGACCGTTGAGCCAATCCCCCTCGAACAGTTCGACGGTGCCGGCGTCGCAGGCAGCCGCCAGTTTCGGGTCAATCGGCATACGCGCGACCGCCGGGATACCCAGCCGTTTTGCCGTTTCCGCGGCGTGGCTCGCGCCGAAAATCTCGTGCTTGCCGCCGCAATCGGGGCAGACGAAGTAGGAAAAATTCTCCACCAGCCCCAGCACGGGGATGTGCATCAATTTCGCCATATTGACCGCCTTTTCGACGACCATGGAGACCAACTCTTGCGGTGACGTTACAATCAGGATACCGTCGAGCGGGACGGACTGAAACACGGTCAGCGGCACGTCGCCGGTTCCCGGGGGCATATCGATGAACATCACGTCCGTCGGTCCCCAAATCACGTCCGTCCAGAACTGCTTGACGCACCCGGCGATGACCGGACCGCGCCAGACGACCGGGTCGGTCTCGTTCTGCAGCAGCAGGTTGACCGACATGACGCGAATGCCGGTTTTCGTGAGGAGCGGGTAGATACCGACCTCGTCGGCGGTCGCCTGTCCGCGCAATCCGAAGGAACGCGGAATCGACGGACCGGTGACGTCCGCGTCGAGGATAGCGGTCCTCAGCCCCGCGCGGTTCGCCAGCACGGAAAGCAGGGAGGTCACCATGGATTTCCCGACCCCGCCCTTGCCGGATACCACGCCGATGACCTTGCGGATATCCGATTGCTCGTGCGGCTTTTCCAGCATACTGCCCGGTTCCTGCCGGGAGGCGCATTCCTCGCCGCAAGTAGAGCAATCGTGCGTACATTCTGCCATTTTTTCGTTCTTCCTTTCGGGTTTTACAGATTTTCCAAGTGGGCAATCGCGGCGCGGAGTTTTTCGAGTTTCGCGGACGCGTTTTCCGCTTTGGCGCGCTCCCCGTCGACCAGTTTTTGCGGCGCTTTCGCGACGAAATCGGCGTTCGCGAGTTTGCTTTGCGCGCGGGACAATTCCCCTTCCGCCGACGTGAGTTCCTTCCGCAAGCGGGCGAGTTCCTCCTCGCGGTCAATCATGTCGGCGAGCGGAATAAGGACCTCGCAATCGTCGGTGATGGCGCGGACGGACCCGTCGGCGTTCACCGTTTCGCTCCCGACCTCCACGCCCGACGCGAACGCCAGACGCTCGAAGAACTTCTCCTTGCCGAGGAACGCGGACGGTTCGGACGTGACGATGTGCAGGTGCGCGCGGCGGGAACGCGAAACGTTCATTTCGCTTCGGAGATTCCGCACGGCGCGGATTGCGTCGATGACCTTTCGCATGGACGCCTCCTCGCGCGGGAAGTCCAGTTCCGCGCGGCAGACGGGGTAATCCGACACCATGACGGAATCCCCCTCGTGCGGCAGGGTGCGCCAAATCTCCTCGGTGATGAACGGCATGAACGGGTGCAGAAGCGCCATCGTGTTGGAAAGCACATAAATCAGCACCTTTTGCGCCGTGCGGTTGCTTTCGGTGCCTTTTTCGGACAGGCGCGCCTTGACCAGTTCGATATACCAGTCGCAGAACACGTCCCAGATGAAGTCGTACAGCTTGCCGAGCGCCACGCCCAGTTCGTATCGGTCGAGGTTCTCGCGCACTTCGCCGACCGTGCGATTGTACCGGGAAAGAATCCACTTGTCCTCGTCCGGCAGGTCCGCGAGCGGCAGGTCCGCGAAGGAAACCGGTTCCTCGCCGTCGAGGTTCATGAGCACGAAACGGGCCGCGTTCCATATCTTGTTCGCGAAGTTCCGGGCGGCTTCAAACTTTTCTTCGGACGCCCGCATATCGTTTCCGGGGCTGTTCCCGCTGACCAGCGCGAACCGGAGCGCGTCGCACCCGTAGGTACGAATCAGTTCCAGCGGGTCGATACCGTTGCCGAGCGATTTGGACATCTTCCGCCCCTGTGCGTCCCGCACCAGCCCGTGCACCAGCACGTCGGAGAACGGCTTTTTCCCAGTATGCTCCAAACCGGAGAAAATCATGCGCGAGACCCAGAACGTGATGATGTCGTACCCGGTCACGAGCGTGGAGGTCGGGTAAAACGTTTCCAAATCCTCCGTCCGGTTCGGCCAGCCGAGCGTCGAGAACGGCCAGAGCGCGGACGAGAACCAGGTGTCCAGCGTGTCCGGGTCCTGCCGCATGGGTTTGCCGCATTTCGGGCAGACCGCCTGCGGTTCGGCGGTGACGGTCAGTTCCCCGCAATCGTCGCAATAGAACGCCGGAATGCGGTGCCCCCACCAGAGCTGCCGGGAAATGCACCAGTCGCGGAGATTCTCCATCCAGTGCAGGTAGTTCTTCGAGAACCGTTCGGGAATGAACCGAATGTCCCCGTCCTTGACCGCCTGAATCGCGGGTTTCGCGAGGGATTCCATTCGAACGAACCATTGCAGGGACACGCGCGGCTCGATGGTCGTGCCGCAGCGGTAACAGGTCCCGACGTTGTGGGAATAGTTCTCCACCCGCACGAGATAGCCGCCCGCTTCGAGGTCCCGCACGATGGCCTTGCGCGCCTCGTAGCGGTCCATTCCGGCGTAAGCGGGGTAGTCGTCGGTGACGCGGGCGTCCGGCGTGAGGACGTTGATGACCTCCAGCCCGTGCCGCAAGCCGACCTCAAAGTCGTTCGGATCGTGCGCCGGGGTGATTTTCACCGCGCCCGTTCCGAAGTCCATCTCGACGTACTCGTCGGCGACGACCGGGATTTCCCGCCCGACCAGCGGCAGAATGAGCGTCTTGCCGACCAGATGGCGGTACCGCTCGTCCTTCGGGTTGACCGCGACCGCCGTATCGCCCAGAAGTGTCTCCGGACGGGTGGTCGCGAGGTAGATAAATTCGCCGTCGCTGTCCTTGACCGGATAGCGCAAGTGCCAGAAATGCCCCGCCTGCTCCTCGTACTCCACCTCCGCGTCGGAAATGGAGGTCAGGCAGTGCGGACACCAGTTGATGATTCGGTTTCCGCGGTAAATCAGCCCCTTGCGGTACAGGCGCACGAACACCTCCCGCACGGCTTCCGAACAGCCCTCGTCCATCGTGAAACGCTGACGGGACCAGTCGCAGGACGAGCCGAGTTTCTTGAGCTGTTCGGTAATGCGCCCGCCGTACTGCCGGTTCCAATCCCAGGCGCGTTCGAGGAACCCCTCGCGGCCAATCTGCTCCTTCGTCAGCCCTTCCTCCCGCATCTTTTCGACGATTTTCGCCTCCGTCGCAATCGACGCGTGGTCGGTCCCCGGCACCCACAGCGTGTTGAAGCCGCACATGCGCTTATAGCGCACCAGCAAGTCCTGCAGGGTGTTGTCGAGCGCGTGACCCATGTGCAGCTGCCCGGTGATGTTGGGCGGGGGCATGACGATGGAAAACGGCTTCGCGCCCGGTCTGCCCGGACGGAAATACCCTTTTTCGTTCCATTCCGCGTACAGCCGTTCCTCGAATTCGGAAGGGTCGTACTTCTTTTCCAGTTGTTTTGCCATATCGTTGCGCCGTCCTTTCGTTTACAGCCGGTTCATGACCAGCCCGGTCTTGAGTTTGGGGTAGAAATAGGTGCTTTTCTGCGGCATTTTGTCCCCCGCCTCCGCCACCGCGCGGATTTCTTCGATGCGCGTCGGGTTCAGCAGGAACGCGGCGGTGCTTTGCCCGCTCCGCACGGACGCGACCGCCTCCTCGGCGGAACGGGTGTAGCGGAGATTCTGCTGACGCGCCATGTTCTCGCGGTCGATCCCCAGCGCGCGCTCCAACAGCAGGGTGTGCAGTACGGTCACGTCCAGCCGGGCGTACGCCGCGCTCCGCCCTTCGACCGTCAGCCGGTCCGCTTCGGGCGTGCCGGTCAACAGCGTGAACCCGTCCCCGCCGGTATAGAGCGCGTAGGCGTGTTTCCCCTGCCGCATTTTTTCGGCGAGCACCCGTTCCGCGCCCGCGACGTTCGGAAATTCCTCCGCCGTAAAGCAGTTCCCCGCCCGGCGCAACAGGTCCTCCTTTTCCACGGGAATTCCGGTGATAAGCCGGTGGGTCGGCAGGACGACCAGCCCGTCGTCCGCCAGATCGACCAGCGTCATGAGGAGATAATCGACGTCCTGCCCGGCGGGGTTCCCGCGCGAAAGCACGTCGTCGCGGTAGCGCAAAGCGGTCTCGTAGCGGTGGTGCCCGTCGGCGATGAACAACTGCTTGTCCGCGAACGACGCGACCAGCCGGTCAATCGTCGCCCCGTCGCCGATACGGCGAAGGGAGTGCGTCACGCCCTCCGCGTCGGTGAATTCGGTCAGCACCGGCAATTCCCGCGACGCGCGGACCACCTCGCGGACGCTCCCGTCCGGGTCGCCGTAGAGCGCGTAGACCGACGAAAAGTTGCAGCCGGTCGCCTGCATGAGCCGGAAACGGTCCTCCTTCGCCTTGGAAAGCGTTTCCTCGTGCGGCAGGACCACCCGGTCGGAAAACGGGTGCAGTTTGACCAGGCAGACCAGCCCGTCGAACGCGTACCGTTTCCCGGCGACCGTAAAAGCCTCCCGATACAGGTAGATTGCCGGCGATTCCTCCCGCGCGAGGACGCCCTCCCGCAACCAGTCGTCGAGCAGACGCCCCGCGTTCGCGTAGCGCTCCTCCCCGCCGGCGGGAAGTTCCAGCCGAATCAGGTTATACGGGTTCGCCTCGCACAGAGCCGCGTATTCCGCGTCACTGACGATGTCATACGGCGGACAGACGCAAGTTTCCGGCTTGCCCGCTTTTTCGGTGTATCGCATGGCGCGAATGGGTTTGATTTCTGCCATTTTGACAGCGCTCCTTTCCTGTTTCGCGAAAGGGAAGCCGTTTACGGTTCCCGTTTCAGCCGGGCAAAACTGCCCATAATGCGCTTTTCCGTTCCGTCGTCGAAACGGATACTGTAAAGCATATCCCCGCCCATTTCCTGCGCGGTGAGCACCTCTCCCGCGCCGAATATCGGGTGCAGGACCCGGTCCCCGGCGGCGAACGCAATCTGCTCGCCCGCCCGATAACCGGACGACCCGCCCGCGTACCGCGCGCCCGAAAACGGCGAACGGCGGAAATCGGACGGCGCCGGCGCGGACGAAACGCGGTCGTCCTCCGGAATCTCCGCGAGGAACCGGGACGCATTCCGCGCGTCCGTGCGTCCGTAAAGCATCCGCGCGGCGCAATACGTCAGGCAAAGCGACTGCTTCGCGCGGGTGATCGCCACATACGCCAGCCGCCGCTCCTCCTCGATACCGCCCTCCGCTATCGCCTGCTGACTGGGAAACAGCCCGTCCTCGAAACCGATGACGAAAACCGACGGGAATTCCAGCCCCTTCGCGGCGTGAACCGTCATGAGCGTGACCGCGTCCTGCCCTTCCTCGAGCGCGTCGACGTCGGACACCAGCGCCATCTCCTCCAGAAAGCCCGCAAGGGACGGGTCCTCCGCCGTTTCCTCATACTGCCGAACCGTAGAAAGGAATTCCTGCACGTTCTGCTCGCGCTCATGCTGTTCGTCGCCGTCCGCCTCGGCTTCCTCGGCGAGGAAACGCAAATACCCGCTCTCTTCCAGCACATAGGAAACCGTTTCCGTCAGCCCGTTTCCCGCCGCGAACGCGCGCATTCGCTCGATAAGCGCGCCGAACGCCGTCAGTTTGCCCGCCGCGCGGGACAGCACCGGGTACGCCCCGGCGTGCCGCACGACGTCGTACAAGTTCTTGCCCTCTTCCGCCGCAATCGCCTCGGCGCGGTCCGCCGTCGTGTCGCCGATAGCCCGGCGGGGGACGTTGAGGATTCGGCGCAAGCGCACCGTGTCCGACGGGTTATTGACGACCGACAGATAGGCGACGACGTCCTTGATTTCCCGCCGTTCGCTGAACCGCAATCCGCCGCAAATGCGGTACGGTATCCGCGCCTTGACCAGCGCCTGCTCGATAGCATTCGAAAGCGCCCCGACCCGGTACAGCACGGCGAAATCCCCGTACCGGCGGCTCCCGTCGGCGACCTGCCGCCGAATCTCCCGCACGACCAGCGCGGATTCCTCCGCTTGCGTCATCGGGCGTTCGACCCGAATGCGTTCCCCCTCGCCCGCGTCCGTCCAGAGGTTTTTGCCCTTCCGCCCTTCATTGTGGCAAATGACGGCGTTCGCGGCGGACAGGATATGCCCGGTCGAACGGTAATTCTGCTCGAGCCGGATGGTCTTTGCGTCCGGGAACAGGTCGTCGAAATGTAAAATGTTCTCCACGGTCGCCCCGCGGAAGCTGTAAATGGATTGGTCGTCGTCCCCGACGACGCAAACGTTCCCGTGCCCGCCGCCGAGTTGCGCAATCAGCAGGTTCTGGGAAGGGTTGGTGTCCTGGAACTCGTCGACGAGGATATAGGCGAACTGCCGGCGGTAGCGTTCGAGCACTTCCGGGCACTCCCGAAAGAGCAGGTTGGTATAGAGAATCAGGTCGTCGAAATCCAGCGCGTTCGCGTCCCGCAAAATCCGCTGGTAGTCCCGATAGACCCCGACGGCGTCGTTCAGGCGGACGTCCCCGCTGACCTCCTCGTCGTCCGCGAGGTCGTCGGGCAGGTACCCCTTCTCCTTGAAACGGGAAATCAGCCCCGTGACCGCCTTGACGGACAGCAGTTTTTCGTCGATATGCTTTTGTTTCATGACGGAGGCGACCATCTTTTTCGTGTCGTCCGCGTCGTAGATTGTGAAATTGCCCGTGAACCCGAGCCGGTCGATATGCCGCCGCAAAATACGCACGCAAATCGAATGGAACGTCCCCGCCCAGATGTCCTTCGCCCGCTCCCCGAGCAACACGGACAGCCGCTCCTTGAATTCGTTTGCGGCTTTGTTCGTAAACGTAATGCAGAGCACGCGGTAGGGCGGCGCGGGTTCGACCGCGCACTTTTCCAGCACGGCGCGTATTTGCGCGCGGCTCCCGCCGTCCGCCCGCTCCATTTCCCCGTACAGCGTTTCCGCGTCCGGCGGAAGGACCGTCGAACGCCACGCGTCGCCGAACAGGATGATGTTGCCGATACGGTTGACCAGCACCGTCGTTTTGCCGGACCCCGCTCCCGCGAGCACGAGCAACGGACCCTTGACCGTCGAGACCGCCTCCCGTTGCGGCGGATTGAGAAAGCGGTAATACTGTTCAAACAGCGCCTGCTTGCGCCGGTTGAATACGTTTCCGTCCGTAAGCGTCCCCTCCCCGTGCGTTTCTTCCGTACTGAACTTCCATTATATAACAACCGGTCGAAAAAATCAATCCCATTTTTCCTCTTTTTTGCGAGAAAATCTTGCATTTCTCCGTCAAATCTGTTAGAATAGGGGTACAAAACTCCACAGAGAGAGAAAGGACGCAACGCTTTATGACTTCCACACGAAAAACGGTCCGCCGCGCGCTCCTGGCACTACTGCTCGTTTCCCTGCTCGTGCAGCTGCTCCCGGCGACCGCGTTCGCCTACGGCGAGGACGACCAAACGCTCATCATCACCCACATCAACACGTCCCCGACCACGGAAGGGTCCGCCATCATCATCTCCGGCTCCAATGCCAAGAAGGTCGGGGAAAAGGGCGGCTTTCAGTGGTGGTGTCTCTACATCTTTGATTGGGACATCAAGCAGAACTGTTTCGTTCTCAAGGAGAAACACACCAAAACCGGGACAAATGAGGACAAGTCGGACGTAGAAATCCCGCAACACGGTTTCGCCTACGGCATTTGCGTGGGCAACGACTACACTTCGAGCGGCGGAATCAATTACATCACCGACCGGGTCAAGAACTCCTATGCCTACGCCGCCAAGCTGGACATCGGCACAAAGGCGTACCTCTACGGCACCCACCTCTACGGCGGGACCATCAAGACCAACGGCAAGAACTGGTACGACCCGGCGTTCGTCAGCGAGTCCTACATCAAAATCGGCGCGCCGGACGACGGAAAAGTCGCCTACAACCCGGTCGACTCGTGGGGAGAAGCCGCGCAACAGCGAATCCTGACGACAGAAAAAGCCAATTTCAATCATTACGCGAACGGCGACTGCCTGCTCTTCACCCCAGCCCACGGTCTGACCGCCGGTCCCGATTCCGGTGTGACCGTCGGTCCCGATTACAGTTGGTGGTCCTCCGTCGTTTTCGCGTGGGACGCGAGCAAAAAGTGCTACGTTTGCGTTGCGACGGACTTCAACACCGGCAACGGCAATGCAAAGCGTGCGGTGTTGCCCCGCAACGGGTTCGTCATTATGGACTGTTCCTCCGCCTCCAACGGCGCCGTCAAGTCCTGCTCAGTCGGCACGAAAGCGTGGCTGTATGAGAACCCGGAAAAGCCGGGGTGCCACATCGTCTGCCTCAACCTGCCGGAGGACGGCATGAACCTCGTGCTCCTCGGTGACGTCGACGACGTGAACGACGAGCAACTCGCCACGCCGGTCGTCACCGCTCCCGCGGCGGGCGAATCCGTCAGCCCGAAGGGAATCACGGTCCGGTGGGACGCGGTCCCGGGCGCGACGAACTACACCTTCGCCCTCAGTTGCTCCACGCCCAACCCGTTCAACGACTTCATCGTACAGCCCACCGTGCAGACCGGCACCAGTTACACGGTCCCCGCCGGCACGCTCAAGGTCGGCAACGTCTACACGGCGGTCGTCTACGCCAACGGAGCCGACGGCAAGGCGACTTCCATCCCGGCGTACGCCCGGTTCTTCTGCGTTTCGGAGGAATCCATGACGAGTTCCCTGCGGGATAAGACCATCGTCGCGTTCGGCGATTCGCTGACCGCCCGGAGCGGCTGGGTCAACCTGCTCGGCGCGCAAATCGGCACCGAGGTCGTCAACGCCGGCGTCGGCGGCGACTCGACCGGCAACGGAAAGAGCCGCTTTGAAAAGGACGTTCTTGCGAAAAACCCGGACATCACGCTCATCTGCTTCGGCATGAACGACCAGGCACAGCAGACCGCGCAAAACCGTCCGCTCACCCCGCTCGACACCTATACCGAAAACCTGACCTACTTCGTCACCGAACTGCAGAAAATCGACTCCGACGTGGTGTTCATCTGCCCGCACGACGCGTACGCGGCGGACGGCTATTACCAGCCGAACGAATACGGGCTGGATTACGCCTACGGCAATATGAAACTGTTTTGCGAGGCGATGCGTCAGGTCGCCGTCGCCTATCATTGCGACATCATCGACATCTACGCCGAAACGCTCGACGAGGATATGAGCAAATTCCTCAATCCCGGCGACGGTATTCACCAGTCCACCTACGGGCATGAAAAGTGGGCGGAATACGTCGGGAACTACCTGTCCGCCAAGTATGACGGCAGGAACAAGGCGACCGTTACGGTGGAATGCAAGGACGCGGACGGCAAATCGTGCGGTTCCTATACCCTCACCGGCGCGGTCGGCGCGACGCTGTACGTCCCCGCGAAACCGGTTGCCAGCAAGTCGCTCGTCGGCGAAGAGAAACTGCTGACGCTGACCGGCGACACGACCGTCACCTACCGATACACGGACGAACCCACCGCCGCCCTCGGCGACCTGACCGGCGACAGCAGAATCGACTCGTCCGACTATCTGCTCCTCAAGCGGTATATGCTCGGCACGTTTGCCCTCTCGGAAACGCAAAAACCACTTGCGGACATCAACCGCGACGGCAAAGTCGATTCGACCGACTACCTGTTGCTCAAGCGGCATATCCTCGGCACCTACAAAATCGGTTGAGTTTTCCGAAAACCGAACCGGGGCGCCTCTCCGACGCGGGAGGCGCCCCGCTTTTTTGCGTCCCCGCGCAAATGCAAAAAAACAAAGCCCGCTTTCGCGGACCTTGTCGGCTTTTCGTCAGACCTGCATTTGGGACGAGAGGAAGAGCGCGCCGGTATTGATAAGTTTCTTTGCGGTCTCGTCCGGCGGGAGCGGGGAATCCGACAGGGACATGACCGCCCCGACGACGTTCCCTTCACTGACGATAGGCGAGAGGTAGGAAACGAGCAACTCGCGGTGCCCGTTCGCCGGAGCGGTTTCGGTCCCCTCCTCCTCGACGACGCTGACCGGGTCCGCGGCGGTTGCGCTGTACGGGCGGTGCGTTTCGAGGATTCCGGAGAGGTGCGCGGTGATGGGCTTTTCGAGGTATTCCTTTTTCGGCACGCCCGCCGCGGCGACGACGCTGTCGAGGTCGCAAATGGCGACCGGGAAACCGGCGGTCTTGTGGAGCGCCTCGGCGTATTGCGCGGTAAATTCCCCAAATTCCCCGACGGGGGAGTATTTTTGAAAGACGACGCCGCCTTCCTCATTCGTGAAGATTTCCAGCGGTTCGCCTTCGCGAATCCGCAAGCTACGGCGAATCTCCTTCGGAATAACGATTCGCCCGAGTTCGTCGATACGACGAACGATTCCGGTTGCTTTCATATTTTTTATTCTGCCTTTCCTATTTGCTTTCGTTGAACCTTTACTCGCCGTTAGTATTTGACGGGATTGCCTTTTTTATCCGCTCTTTCCGCAAAAACCGCCCGATTTTCGCGTTTTTTTGCGAAAACCGGGCGGTTCTTTTTCCTTCACATTCGCCCCCGCACGGAAAAATTCCATTGTGCCATTTCCCCCGACCCGCAAAAGCGGGTCGTTTCGATTGAAACACAAAGATGAAACGTTTTTGAGGATTTTCAAGGGACTTTTTCAAAAAGTCCCTTGAACGGCGGCAAAGTATCAATTCTGCTTGCGGACCGTGCCGTATTCGTCGTATTTGCGGAAGTACGGGCATTTTTCCGACGCGTAAAGGCGGCAAAGTTCGTCCTCGTCGAACGACATGGCGCAAAAATCGGCGTCCTCGTCCTCGTCATAGCGGAAATAGACGCAATCCTCGCATTCGGGGAAGGCAGATTCGGTAGGCATACGAAAAACGCTCCTTTCGGTCGTCAAAGCAATACCGCCGCAAGGCTCCCTCGCGGCGGTATCCGCTTGCAATCAGTTCTTCGCCTTGGTATCCCGCTCGACGGTGACGCGTTCGAGGAACGCCGCCGGGTCGACCGTGCCGAGATTGCCGTCCTTGCGCGAACGTACGGCGTAGGTGCCGTTCTGCATTTCCTCGTCGCCGAGGACCAGCATATACGGGATTTTTTCGAGTTGCGCCTCGCGAATCTTGTAGCCGATTTTCTCGCTTCGGGTGTCCACCGTAACGCGGAATCCCGCTTTCCGCAAGGCGTCGCGGCAGGCGAACGCGTAGTCGTTGTGGCGGTCGGCAATCGGCAGGATTCGAATCTGTTCGGGCATGAGCCAGAGCGGAAGCGCCCCCGCGTACTTCTCAATCATGTACGCGAGCGTGCGCTCGTAACAGCCGAGGCTGGTGCGGTGAATGATATACGGGGTCTTGCTGGTGTTGTCCGAATCCGTGTATTCCATACCGAACCGCTTGGCGAGCAGGAGGTCGATTTGAATCGTGACAAGCGTGTCCTCCTTGCCGTAGACGTTGTGGTACTGGATATCCAGCTTCGGACCGTAGAAGGCGGCTTCGTCGATACCGACGGTGTATTCCACGCCGAGGTGGTCGAGGATGCGACCCATGATGGATTGCGCCTCCTCCCACTGCTCGGGGGTGCCTTCGTACTTGTTTTTCGGGTTCGCCGGGTCCCACTGGGAGAAGCGGAAGGTGCAATCCTCCAGCAGTCCGACCGTTTCCAGACAGTACTTCGCCAATTCCAGACAGCCCTTGAATTCCTCTTCAAGCTGGTCGGGGCGAAGGATATAATGCCCCTCGGAAATCGTGAACTGCCGCACGCGGATAAGCCCGTGCATCTCGCCGGAATCCTCGTTGCGGAACAGGGTGGACGTTTCGGTCAGGCGCATCGGCAGGTCGCGGTAGGAACGCTTCTCGTTGAGGTAGACCTGATACTGGAACGGGCAGGTCATCGGGCGGAGGGCGAAGCACTCCTTCGTTTCGTCGTTCGGGTCGCCGACGACGAACATCCCGTCGAGGTAATGGTCCCAGTGACCGGAAATTTTGTAAAGGTCCCGTTTCGCCATGAGCGGGGTCTTTGTCAGGATACAGCCGAGGCTCTCCTCGAGGTCCTCAATCCAGCGTTGCATCAACTGCACGACGCGCGCGCCCTTCGGCAACAGAATCGGCAGACCCTGCCCGACGACGTCGACCGTCGTGAAGTAGCCGAGTTCGCGACCGAGCCGGTTGTGGTCCCGCTTTTTCGCCTCCTCCTGCGCGGCGAGATAGGCGTCGAGCTCCTCCTTCGTGAAGAAGGCGGTGCCGTAGATGCGGGTGAGCATTTTGCGGGAGGAATCCCCGCGCCAGTACGCGCCGGTCGCGGAGGTCAGTTTGAACGCCTTGACCTTTTTGGTGTAGGCGACGTGCGGTCCGGCGCACAGGTCGGTGAAGTCGCCCTGCCG
>CANQTR010000021.1 GCA_947626805.1 uncultured Clostridia bacterium | reverse complement strand
TTCTCGCGGAGCGGCGCGCTCTATCGGAGCGAAATGTGGATTTCCTGCAAGCGGGACAAGCGTTTCTTCCCGCTCTACCCGGAGTTCTATTTTTACCTGTCCCCGCTGGAATTCGGGTACGGTTGCGGATACTACGAAATGTCGCCGGAAGCGCTCCGCGTCGCGCGGGAAAAGGTGCTTGCCCGGTCGCCGAAATTCGAAAAACTCCGCCGGGCGCTGGAGAAGCAGACGGTCTTTGCCCCGCAAGGCGCGCTCCCCAAACGGGACCGTTTCCCGGACCAGCCGGAGCCGTACAAGAGCTGGTTGAATCGGAAAGCGTGGACGTTCGGGCGCTCGTCGCGGGAATTCGACACGCTGTTCGCGACGGATTTCGCGGAAAAACTGGAGCGGGACTTCCGGCTGGTCGAGCCGCTGTACCGGTTCCTGCTGGAAATCGAGGAGCAGAAAACCGAATAGGCGTTCGGGAACGGGCATTCCTTTCCCGCGTTTCGTTTTCCGCCCGGCGCGGCGCACCTTCCCCCGGCTTGACAAGCCGGATTTTTCGGAAAATTGCTTTCCCTCTTGGTAAGCCGAATTTTTCAAAAAAAGCCTTTCCCTCTTGGCAAGACGAATTTTTCAAAAAAGCCTTCGCCTCTCGGCAAGACGGGATTTTTTTCAAAAAAACGCGTTTCCCTCTTGACAAACGCGTTTCCGTGTGCTATACTGCAATACACAGTAAACCTATAGGTTTTATCAATCCATATTTTCGAGAAAGAAGGACGGAATGATGCACGTTTATGAAACCATCACGGACCTGATTGGGAAAACGCCGCTTTTGCACCTGAAACACTTCGAGGAACGCGAAAAACTCGGCGCGACGGTCTACGCGAAGTTGGAGTACTTCAACCCCGCCGGGAGCGTCAAGGACAGAATCGCAAAAGCGATGCTGGACGACGCGGAGGCGAAAGGGGTGCTCAAGCCGGGCGCGGTGCTGATTGAACCGACGAGCGGGAACACGGGCATCGGGCTTGCCGCCGTCGCCGCCGCGCGGGGCTATCGGGTCATTCTGACCATGCCGGAGACCATGAGCGTCGAACGGCGGAACCTGCTGAAAGCCTACGGCGCGGAATTGGTCCTGACCGAGGGCGCGAAGGGAATGTCCGGGGCAATCGCGAAGGCGAAGGAACTCGCCGCCGCCACGCCGGGCAGTCTCATTCCGAGCCAGTTCACCAACCCCGCCAACCCCGCCGCGCATTTCGCGACGACCGGACCGGAGATTTGGGAGGACACCGACGGCAAGGTCGACATCTTCGTCGCCGGGGTCGGCACCGGCGGCACCGTCACCGGCGTCGGGAAGTACCTCAAGAGCCGCAAGCCGGACGTGAAGGTCGTCGCTGTCGAGCCGTCCGCGTCGCCCGTCCTCTCGCAAGGCAAGGCCGGGCCGCACAAAATCCAGGGCATCGGCGCCGGATTCGTGCCGGAAACGCTCGATACGTCCGTCTACGACGAAATCATTCCCGTCGACCACGAGGACGCGTTCGCCGTCGGTCGTTTTCTTGCCCGCAACGAGGGTCTGCTCGTCGGCATCTCCTCCGGCGCCGCGGCTTGGGCCGCCGCCGCGCTTGCCAAACGTCCCGAAAATGCGGGGAAAATTATCGTCGCACTGCTCCCCGATACCGGCGAACGGTATCTTTCCACGCCGATGTTCGCGGATTAGGCGTACAACACGGATATTTTGTTCCGGCGGAAATTTTCCGCCGGATTTTTTTATCCGCGCCCGACCTGTGCGAGCAAAAGCGCGGACAGCAGCAACGCCCACAGCGGGAACGCGGACAGGACGGACAAATACAGGAGAACGGCGAAAAGCAGGAACGCGCTGACGCGGGAAACAACGCGGCAGGCGCGGTCGACCTCCGGCGCGCGGTCGGGCGGAGCGCGGAGAAGGAGCAGGTCGAGCAGGAGCCGCCCGCCGTCCAGACAGGACCACGGGAGAAGGTTAAGGAAAGCGAGGAACGCGTTGGCGAGGGCGAAGAAGGCGAGCGGGAGGTTTTGCGGGACGAACCAAAGGAACGGCAGGCAGAACAGGACGGTCAGGAGGTTGGCGAACGCGCCGGAAAAGGCAATCCACGCGGAAGCGCGCAACGGGCAGAGCGCGTCGTCATAGACGAGGTTCGCGCCGAGCGGTTCGACGTCGACGCGGCGCAAAGGGACGCGAAAGACGCGCAAGGCGGCGAGGTGCCCACATTCGTGCAGGAGTGACGCGAGCAAAAGGAGCGACGCCGGGAGGACCCCCTCAAGCAGGAACAGCAGGGCGAACGCGGGCAGGGCGAACAGGTTGACCCGCAATCGCAAGCGCGGAAACACGGCGTACATCACGCGTCGAGCGCCTGACCGAGCAGGCCGTACAGACTTTGCGGGACGGCTGACGAAACGGACGCGCCGTCGGCAAAAACCGGCGCGTCGTCGGCGCGGTCCATCGGTCTACGGACGACCCCGGCGAAACAGACGGCGAGCAGGAGCAGGGCAAGGAGCAGGCAGACCCGGCGCCGACCGGAGCGAAGGCAAAAAAACGGTTTCTTCATCGCAAAGTTCCTTCCTAAAATATATACCCGGCAAGACGGGTGAACGGGCGGAAAAATTCTTGTAAATTCTTTCCCGAAAGCGACATATTTTTCACCCGTTTGTCCCTACAATAGGAACAGACGGAAAAACAAGCATGACAGGCAGGGGGGCGCGCCGTGGGTGACGCGGGGCAGGAGGTCGTTGTAGTATATGCGGACGTACTCGCGTTTCTGAACTTCGCGCTGGATTTTCTTTGCCTCGTCGTTTGCGCGAAGGTGGCGATGCGGCGATTCGTCGGTTGGCGGGTCGTGCTCGGCGCGCTGTGCGGCGCGGTGTACGCGCTTTTGGCGGTGCGGTTGACGCAATTCCCGCTGTGGGTGCAGATTCCGGCGCACCTTGCGGCGGCCGTCGGAATCTGCGCGGTCGCGTTCCCGGCGAAGGGAACGACGTGGAAACGGTTTGCGAAAACGGTGTTCGTATTCGTGCTGACGGAAGCCGCGATGGGCGGCGGAATCACGGCGGCGTATTACATAGGCCGGTGGAGGGCGAGCGCGCTCGGCATTCTTGCGCTTGCGCTGGCGTTCGGCGGGGCGCTGGTCCTTTACGGGCTGTACTGCAGAAGGAAGGTTTACGCAAGGAATATGAAAATCGAAGTCACCTTCGGCGGGACGTGCGTGAAAGCGGACGTGCTCGTGGACAGCGGAAACCTCGTCACGGAGCCGTTTTCCGCTCTGCCGGTCGTCATTCTGTCCGCGTCGGTCCTGCCGTCCCCGCTCGACAAGCCGGATTTGGAGAGCAGTCCGGTCCCGCTGCGCGCCATCCCGATTCGGACGCAAACCGGTCTGGGTCTGCTTTACGGGTTTATCCCGGACAGCATCACGCTCTGCCCGCCGTTTGAAAAGCACCGGCGCGTGGACGCGGTCATCGGCATCGACACCGACAACACGGATTTTGCAGGTTGCGACGGGCTTTTACCGGGCGCGCTGCTTTGAAAAAACACCCAAAAACGAAAGGATTGACGGCAGATGACAATCGAAAAAAAGCGCAAACGGACGGGAAGCGCCCTACGAAGGTGGCTGGTGCGGCTGTTGCGGTCGGGGGAGGTCTACTATATCAACGGTCCGCAGACGCTCCCCCCGCCCCTTTCCCGCGAGGAGGAGGCGGCACTGCTGGAGAAACTGGACACGGACCCGACCGTCCGCAACACGCTCGTCGAGCGGAACCTACGGCTGGTCGTTTACATCGCGAAGAAATTCGAAAGTTCCGCCGTGGGGCTTGAGGACCTCATTTCCATCGGCACGATTGGGCTGATGAAGGCGGTCAACACGTTCCGCCCGGATAAGCAAATCAAACTGGCGACCTACGCGTCCCGCTGTATCGAAAACGAAATCCTCATGCATTTGCGCAAGAACGCGGGGGTTCGTTCGGAACTTTCGCTCGACGAACCGCTCAACGTGGACTACGACGGCAACGAACTGCTGCTGAGCGACCTGCTGGGGTCGGAGGGGGACGACGTGGGGCGCGCCATCGAGGAGCGGGAGGAGAAACGAATGATTCGCCGCGCCATCGACAGCCTGTCCGAGCGGGAAAAGCGTATCATCGAACTTCGGTTCGGTTTCGCGCCGGAAAGCCGCGGGCAGGAAAAGACCCAGAAGGAGGTCGCCGATATGCTAGGCATCTCGCAAAGTTACATCTCGCGATTGGAAAAAAAGACCATCGAACGGCTCCGGGACGTACTGTCCCACGCGTGAGCGGGAAAAAGCGGGCATACGAAAAGCGGTGCGGCAAACCTGTCGCACCGCTTGATTTTTGAAAGGCGCGCGGGCGGGGCTTTGCCCCGCACCCCATGCAAGGACCTTTTGGAAAAAAGTTCCTTGCAAATCCTCAAAAACGTTTCATTTTGGGGACGTTTTTTCCAGCGAAACCACCGTGAGCGCCCCGCCGTCCACCCGAAAACGCACCTCGTACCCCGCGAACGGGAACCCGTACACGCGGGACGGGTCGGACTGATAGGACGGGCGCGGGTCCTCCGCGAGGACGGCGCAAAGCGGTTCGAGCAGGTCGGGCGGCAGTACGGACGCGAGTTCGGGCGGAACGCAAACGGACAGGCGGTAGCCGGACCGATTGACCTCGTCGGCAAACCCCGCGACCGCGTCCGGGCGGGAATCGGTATAGGGCAGGTAGGGTTTGACGTCGAGAATCGGCGTGCCGTCGACGAGGTCCGCGCCGGAAACGATTAAGTCGCAACCCTCGACGCGGACCAATCGCACGCAGGACAGCCCAATCGGGTTGGGGCGGAACGGCGAACGGGTCGCAAAGACCCCCATGCGGATATTCCCGCCGAGCCGGGGCGGGCGGACCGTCGCCGAGCGGTCGGAACGGGGGTTTTCGGAGAACAGCCAAAGCAGCCAGAGATGGGAAAAGCCGTCGATGCCCCGCAAGGCGTCCGGATTCCGATAGGGCGGCTCGAACACCACGCGGGCATACGGCTTTTCGACCAGCCCGCTCTGACGCGGAACGCCGAACTTGGTCGGGAACGCGGTGCGAATGACCGCGACCGGGGAAAAAACGGACCCGTCCACCGCGTCAGCCCTGCTCGCGGATATGCACGTCGACCTGCCGGAACGGGATTTCGACGCCGATTTTGTCGAAAGCGCGCTTGGAAAGCTCGGTCAGTTCCCATTGCACGGTCCAGTAGTCCTCGCTTTTGCACCAGGCGCGGAGCGTAAAGAGCAGGGCGCTCTCGTCCTGCTTGGTCAGGTAGACGCTCGGCGCGGGGTCGGAAAGCACTTGCGGGTGCGCCTCCGCGACGGCGAGCAGAACGCTTCGGACGCGGTCGATGTCGCTGTCGTAGGCGACGCCGAAGGTCACGTCCGCGCGGATGACCTCGTAGCCGGTATAATTGACGACGGAACTGTTCATCAGCGTGCCGTTCGGCAGGGTGACGCGCTTGTTGTCCGCCGTGCAGAGGGTGGTGTAGAACAGCCCGATTTCCTTGACCCGCCCGACGTAATCCTGTGTGCCGATGAGCGCGCCGACGCGAAAGGGCTTGAAAATCAGCAACATGATTCCGCCCGCAAGGTTGGACAGCGACCCCTGCAGCGCAAGACCGACCGCCGCGCCGACCGTCGCGATGACCGTGATGACCGAGGACATCGGCACGCCGAGGATACTGATGGCGGTGACGACGAGAATCGCCTTGATGGCGAAGTTCAGGATACGCAGGAGCACGGAAAGGACGGAATTGTCCATTTTTTGCGAGAATTTACTGCCGCGAAGTCGCTTGGAAACAAATCCGCACAGCCGGAAACCGACGACCAGCACGACGGCGGCGACGACCAGCCGTCCGCCGTAGGAAACGGCGAAATTCAACAGTTTTTGCAGAATGGAATCGAGCATAACGAGAAGCCTCCGGGCTTTTTTCTTCATTTTAGCGGCCCGCGAAACGGTTGTCAAGGGCAAAACGGAAAGGTTTACAAATTTTCCACAGATTTTCTGCCGTAGACTTCTTGACAAGCGGGCGAAGAAAAGGTATACTGGACTGAAAGAAATTCCTGTCGACGCGAAAGGAGGGAACGCCAATGGGACGGGGGAAAATCCTCTGCTTTGCCAACCAGAAGGGCGGCGTCGGGAAAACCACGTCGGCGCTGAACATCGCCGCCTGCCTCGCGCGGGCGGGAAAGCGCGTTCTGCTCGTGGACGCCGACCCGCAGGGGAACGCCACGACCGGCATCGGCGTTCGCAAGAAGGACGCGCGGCGGACGGTGTACGACGTGCTCATCGGGCGCGCGCAGGCGGAATCGGCGGTCGTCCGCACGAACGTTGCGAACCTGTCGCTGCTCCCCTCCGGCATCGACCTCGTCGGGGCGGAAATCGAACTTGCCGAGGAGGAGCGGCGGGAGTACCGGCTCAAGGACGCGCTCGAACCGCTTCGACCGGCATACGACTACCTGCTCGTCGACTGCCCCCCGGCGCTGGGGCTTGTGACCATCAACACGCTCGTCGCGGCGGACGGGGTGGTCATTCCGATGCTGTGCGAATACTATTCCCTGGAAGGGCTTTCCCAACTGTCCAACACCGTCCGGCTCATTCGCAAGCGGTTCAACCCGTCGCTGGAACTGGTCGGGGTGCTCATCAATATGTACGACGGGCGGCTGAACCTGACGGTCAGCGTGCTGGAGGAAATCAAGAAGTTCTTCCCCGGCAAACTGTTCCGCACGCCGATTCCGCGCTCCGTCCGTATCAGCGAGGCGCCGAGTTACGGCATGACCATTCTGGACTACGACCGCAACGGCAAGGGCGCCGCCGCCTACGCCGCGGTCGCGCGGGAACTGATGGAGCGGTGCGCGCCGTCCGCGTGAAAGGAGAGAGGACTTGATGGCAAAAAGAGGGCTTGGGCGCGGATACGACGCCCTGATTTCCGACAACCGGACCGACGGGGCGGAAACGGACGGGAGTCTGGTCACCCTACGGCTTTCGGAAATCGAACCCAACCGCAAGCAGGCGCGCAAGCGATTCGACGAACAATCGCTCGCCGAGCTTGCCGGTTCTATCGCCGCGCACGGACTGCTCGAACCCGTCGTCGTGCGGCGGAAGGAAAACGGCTATTACGAAATCGTCGCCGGGGAGCGCCGCTGGCGCGCCGCCCGCATGGCGGGGCTGAACGAACTGCCCGCGCTGGTGCGGGAATTGAGCGACGAGGAAGCCGCGCTGCTCTCGCTGATTGAAAACCTGCAGCGCAAGGACCTCAACCCGGTCGAGGAAGCACGGGGCTACCGCGACCTGATCGACGGGTTCGACCTGACGCAGGAGGAGGCGGCGAGCCGGGTCGGGAAATCCCGCGAAGCGGTCGCGAACCTTTTGCGGTTGCTGAAACTGCCGGACGCGGTGCTGGGTCTGGTCGAATCGGGCGCGCTGTCCTACGGGCACGCGCGTGCGCTGTTGCCGCTGGCGGAACAGGTTTCGGAAGCGGAACTGCTGGCGCTCGCCGAAAAGGTTTCGTCGGCGGGATATTCCGTGCGGCAGACCGAGGCGTTGGTCCGCGCTATGCGGAGCGGTCGGAACCGACAGGCGCCGGAAAATCCGGTCCGCGCGGAGTATTACCGGCGGCTGGAACGCCGCGTCAGCGAACGGGCGGGGCGAAAGGCGGCTATCCGGCTCGCGGAGGACGGGAGCGGGAAACTGTCGCTCGCGTTCGCGTCCGCCGGGGATTTGGAAGAACTGCTCAAGGCTCTTTGCGGGGACGGGCTGTTCGAGGACCTTTCCGAATAGGGTCGAAAAAATGCAAACGATACAACGAAGAAAAGGACGATATGGGAAATGATTGACATCAAAATCCTTCGCGAGCAACCGGACGCGGTCCGGGAGAATATCCGCAAAAAATTTCAGGAGGAGAAACTGCCGCTCGTAGACCGGGCGCTGGAACTGGACGCGCGCAACCGCGCCGTCAAGAGCGAAGTCGAGGCTTTGCGCGCCGAACGCAACAAGGGTTCGAAGTCCATCGGCATGCTCATGGGGCAGGGCAAGCGGGAGGAAGCGGAAGCGCTCAAACAGCAAATCGCGTCCCTCGGCGGCCGAATCGACGCACTTACCGCCGAGGAAAAGCTGGTCGAGGAGGAGCTGCTCGACATCATGATGCGTATCCCGAACTTTATCGACCCCCGCGTCCCAATCGGCAGGGACGACAGCGAAAACGTCGAACTGGAACGGTTCGGCGAGCCGGTCGTGCCCCCGTTTGAAATCCCCTACCACACGGAAATCATGGAAAAACTGCACGGCATCGACCTCGACGCCGCCGGGCGGGTCGCCGGGAACGGGTTCTACTACTTCCTGGGGGACGTCGCGCGCCTGCATTCGGCGGTGCTCGCCTACGCCCGCGACTTCATGATTGACCGCGGATTCACCTACTGTATCCCGCCGTTCATGATTCGGTCCGCCATCGTCAACGGGGTCATGAGTTTCTCGGAAATGGACGCGATGATGTATAAAATCGAGGGCGAGGACCTCTATCTGATTGGCACGTCCGAACATTCCATGATTGGACGGTTCATCGACCAGATTGTCGACGAATCCACCCTCCCGCTGACGCTGACCAGTTATTCCCCCTGCTTCCGCAAGGAGAAGGGCGCCCACGGCATCGAGGAGCGCGGGGTCTACCGGATTCACCAGTTTGAAAAGCAGGAGATGATTGTCGTCTGCCGCCCGGAGGAATCGCCGATGTGGTTCGACAAACTCTGGCAGAACACGGTCGACCTGTTCCGTTCGCTGGACATTCCGGTGCGGACGCTGGAGTGCTGTTCGGGCGACCTGGCGGACCTGAAGGTGCGCTCGGTGGACGTCGAGGCGTGGTCCCCCCGGCAGAAGAAGTATTTCGAGGTCGGGAGCTGTTCGAACCTCGGCGACGCGCAGGCACGCCGCTTGCGGATTCGCGTCAACGGCGCCGACGGCAAATACCTGCCGCACACGCTCAACAACACCGTCGTCGCCCCGCCCCGTATGCTGATTGCCTTCCTCGAAAACAACCTGCAGGCGGACGGGAGCGTCCGGATACCGGAAGTGCTCCGTCCGTATATGGGCGGAAAGGCGGAACTTCGCTGATATGGACTCCGTCGTCACAATCGTCTGGTTGATGCTCATCGGCATCGGCGTCGCCGTCGTCTGCCACTGGTATTCGCGCACGTTTCCGGGCAAACTGGTTCGGAAACTGCTGGAAATCGACGCGACCTCGCCGGAAACGGCGGTCTCGCTCGAAACCCTGCACTGCCGTATGACCCCGCCGCTGCGGCTCGCGCTGCGGGAGGGCGGAGCCTTGCAGGATTTGGTGATTTCCCTGCCGTCGGAGGACGGCGGGACGCTGTACTACCTCTCCCCCGACCGCCGGGACAAGGCACAAGCGAAATACCGGAAGGAAGGGAGCGGCTTTCTGCCGGTCCTGCTGGCAATTATCGGCCTTTTGCTGTTCGGCTTGCTGTTTCAATCCCTGTACCCGGCTCTTTCCGAATGGGCGCACGGCTATCTTGGCATCGATTGACCGATTCCACCGAAAGGAGACACCCGCATGAGAAGAAGAAATCCCCTGCACATCGCGGTCGGCGTCGCTATCGCGCTGGTGCTCGTGACGGTCGTCATCGTCCTGCTCGCCGGGTACCGCTACCTCTCCGAGGAGGGCGTGAAGTTCGTCGGGAAATCCATCAACGGGCAACCCGCCGAGGGCGAGATACACTACCCCGACGGCAGTTCGGCAAAGCTGGATTATGTAAACCGAACGATCACCTATGACAACGGCGACGTCTACGAAGGGGACATCAGCGGTCTGTTCCGCAACGGCAACGGCAAAATGACCTACGCGAACGGCGACGTCTACGAGGGCGGGTTCGTCAACGACGAGATGAGCGGCAACGGCAAGATGACCTACGCGAACGGCGACGTCTACGAGGGCGGAATGCTCGAATCCATGAAGAACGGCTACGGGGTGTTCCGTTTCGTCAACGGGGATTCCTACGAAGGGAACTACGAAAAGGACGTCATGAGCGGGCAAGGAACTTTCACCTGGAATTCCGGCGCGCAATACGTCGGAACGTTTGCCGACGACGTCAAGAGCGGAAGCGGCAAAATGACCTTTGAAAACGGTGACGTCTACGAGGGCTCCTTCGCACAGGATATGCGAAACGGAAACGGGCAGTACACATGGGCGGACGGGACCTCCTACACCGGGACCTTCCGCAACAACCTCATGGACACCCGTCTTGTCGATTCGAACGGCAATTTCATCATCGGCTCGGACGGGAAATATTCCCACGGAAACATCGCCTACTACACGACCGTGACGGCGAACGGGAACAAGACCTACCGCGGATACTTCGAAGCGGGCGTCATCGTCGCGGTGTACAACGAAGCCGGGACGACGGGCGACGTCAGTCAGCCCCTCCCCGGAACGCAAGGATAACGAAAGGACGGCAGACCATGGAAAAACGCAAGGCGCATTTTCGGTTCTCCGCGTTCGCGGACGAAATCACGCCGGATTTTGACGGTCAACTCGAAGCGCTCAAGCGGCTGGATATCCCGTTGCTGGAACTTCGCGGGGTGGACGGGAAGAACTTCACCCTGCTGACGGACGCGGAGGCGGACGAAGTCAAGCGAAAACTGCGCGACGCGGGCGTCGGTCTTTCGGCGCTCGGCTCGCCGATTGGCAAACTGGACGCGGACGGGGACTGGGACGCCCACCGCAAGCTGTTCGACCGCGTGCTGGACCTCGGCGAACGGCTGGAATGCGATTGCGTCCGGGTGTTCAGCTTCTACCCCGGTCGACTCGCGCCGGAAGCGTTTGCACAGCGGGTGTTCGAACGGCTCGAAGAACTGCTCGACGAAGCCGACCGGCGGGGATTTACCCTCTGCCACGAGAACGAAAAGGACATCTACGGGGATTCCCCCGCGCGGGAGGCCGCGCTATTACGGCATTTCGGCGGGCGGTTGCGCGCGGTGCTGGACCCCGGCAACTTCGCCTTCTGCCGCATGGACCCCGCCCCCGCCTATCCGTTGCTGAAGGACTACATTCGCTATTTCCACATCAAGGACGCCGACGAGAACGGGGTCATCGTCCCGCCGGGCATGGGCGTCGCCGGGCTTGCACCGTTGCTCGCGCGCGTCGCGGACGACCGTCCGGGCGAGGAAATCGTGCTGACCATGGAACCCCACCTTATGGAATTCACCGGGCTGTCCTCCCTCTCGAAGCTCGAGGATATCCGCCACAAATACACGTTTTCGACGCCTTTTGAGGCATTCCGCACCGCTTACGGGGCGACGCGGGAGATGATTCGCCATGTTTGCGACGCGGAATGAGCCGCGCGGAAGTCTGACCGCTGGCGGGAACCTGTTGCTCTGCACGGTTTCCGGCGCGGTCTTTTCCTTGCCGTATTTTTTCGAGCCGCTCTTTCCTCTGACCTACCTTTCGCTCGGCGTGTTCCTCTTTCTGCGGGGGCGGGAGGAGGTGCGGAAGATGGCGTTCCGGTCGTTCTTCTGTTTCCTGCTGGGGTTCCTTTTCCCGCTCTACACCTGGTTTTCCGCCCTGTATCCGCTTTCGGCGACGGGGCTTTCGCGCACATCGGCGTTCGGGGTGGTGTCGCTGTGCTGTATCGGCATCCCGCTTTTGCAAGCCGCCGTGCAGGCGGCGGTCCTGCAGTTCGCCCGCTTTCTGCCGGACGGGTCGGACGGGGCGTCGCCGTTCCTGCGCGCCGTCGGCTGCGGGGCGCTGTGGGTGCTGTCGGAGAAACTGCTCGCGTTCGGTTCGCTCGCCCTGCCGTGGGGAACCGTCGCGCTTTCCCAGACCGGCTGTCTGCCGCTGCTGGAAACGGTTTCGCTGTTCGGGGCGGATTGGCTCGCGTTCCTGTGCGTGACGGTGTGCGCGCTTTGCGCCGAGGCGTTCCGGTGCGGGCGGAAATGCCTGCTCGCGTGCGGGAGCGGTCTGCTCGCGCTCGCGTTCCTCGCGGGCGGGGTCCTGCTCGCGCTGCCGGACGGAACGGACGGAACGGTTCTCGCCGCGGCGGTGCAGGGCAACCTGTCGACCGACGAAAAATGGGAGGACGAAACGCTGCGCGACGGCTTCGAAACCTACCGCGACCTGACCGAACAGGCGGCAAAACGGGGCGCGAAAGTGATTCTGCTGCCGGAAAGCGCCGTGCCGGTCCCGTTTGCGGAGGGCGGACCACTGCACGAGGCGTTCGCGTCCGTCGCGCAAACCTACGACTGCACGGTTCTGCTCGGCGTGTTGCGGCGGGACGGGGACGGGCGACTGCACAACAGCCTCGCCGCCGTTCTGCCGGACGGGACGGTGCGCGGGTACTACGACAAGCAGCACCCGGTCCCGTTCGGGGAAGTCCTGCCGTTCCGCGGGCTGATACAGGCGGTCTGCCCGCCGCTCGCGGAACTGAACCTCGGCGAGGAACTGACCGTTTCGCCGACGGACGCGACGCTCGATTGCGGGGCATACCGCGTCGGCTGCTTTCTCTGCTTCGATTCGGTGTTCGGCGGACGGGAGCAGGCGGGCGGCGGGACGGATTTTTCCGTCATCGCGACCAACGACGCGTGGTTCCGCGACAGCGCCGGCGTATACCAGCACTTGCGCTACGCCAAACTTCGCGCCGCCGAAAGCGGGCGGGCGCTGTTGCGGGCGGGAAACACCGGCGTTTCCGCCCTGCTAGACGGGAAAGGTCGCGTTTTACGGCAGACCGAACCGCTCGAACAGACGGTCCTGTACGGCGAACTGCCGACGGGCGGGCGAAACACGCTGTTCGGAAGGACCGGGAGCCTCTTCCCGGCCCTCTCCGCCGCTTACCTGCTGACCCTCACCGCCGTCGCGCTCGTCCGTCGGACGAAACGGCGCCGGAAAAAATGAGCCGTTTTCCCGGATTTTCGCCACAAGAAAGAGCGTCCTCTGTTGCGGAGTACACGCTTTCGAGGCCCGAAATAGCGTCGGTTTCTGCAATATCACCAAAAGCGCACGGCAGATTCCCCGAAAAGTCTCGTTTTTACCTATTGTTTTTTCGGTTCGGATACGATATAATACTACTGAATCAGGAAGATTCTGTCGTATTCTGCAAAACCAAAAAAACAAACGGAGAAATGCACATGAAAACGGAACGAATTGTCAACTCGCCGGAAACGCTGTGCGAAACCCTTGCGAGGGTTCGCGCTTCCCAGCAAACGTACGGCACCTACGGGCAGGAGCAGGTCGACGCCATTTTCAAGGCCGCCGCCCTCGCCGCCAACAAAGCAAGGCTCCCGCTCGCCAAACAGGCGGTCGAAGAAACGGGTATGGGCTGTGTGGAGGACAAGGTTATCAAGAATAACTACGCCTCCGAGTATATCTACAACGCCTACAAATCCGTCAAGACCTGCGGCGTCATCGAGGAGGACAAGGCTTTCGGCTACAAGACCATCGCCGAGCCGGTCGGCATCCTCTCCGCCGTCATTCCGACCACCAACCCCACTTCTACGGCCATTTTCAAGTGCCTGCTTGCGCTCAAGACCCGCAACGGCATCGTCATCAGCCCCCACCCCCGCGCCAAGGAATCCACCATTGCGGCCGCGAAAATCGTGCTGGACGCGGCGGTCAAGGCGGGCGCGCCGGAGGGCATTATCGCGTGGATAGACGAACCCACGCTGGAACTGACCAACCAACTCATGTCCGAATCCGACCTGATTCTCGCGACCGGCGGTCCGGGCATGGTCAAAGCCGCCTATTCCAGCGGGAAACCGGCGGTCGGCGTCGGCGCGGGCAACGTCCCCGCCGTCATCGACGACAGCGCCGACGTGGTGCTTGCGGTCAATTCGATTCTCCATTCCAAAACGTTTGACAACGGCATGATTTGCGCGTCCGAGCAGTCGGTCATCGTGCTCGACGCCGTGTACGACGCGGTCCGCGCCGAATTTGCCGCGCGGGGTGGTTACTTCATCCCCAAAAAGCAGCTTGACGCGGTCCGGGAAACCATTCTCCCCGGCGGCAAGTTGAACAGCAACATCGTCGGACAGACGGCCGAAACCATCGCGAAAATGGCGGGAATCGACGTTCCCGCCGGCACGAAGGTCCTCATCGGCGAGGTCACGAGCGTCGAACCGTCCGAGGCGTTCGCCCATGAAAAACTTTCCCCGGTGCTTGCGATGTACCGCGCAAAGGACTTCGAGGACGCGATGAAGAAAGCCGAACGGCTCATCGAGGAGGGCGGCTACGGTCACACCGCCTCCGTCTACCTCGACGTACTGACACAGAAGGAAAAACTCGACGCTTTCGCGCACCGCATGAAGGCGTGCCGCATAGTGGTCAATTCCCCGTCCTCCCACGGCGGTATCGGCGATATCTACAATTTCAAACTCAAGCCGTCCCTGACGCTCGGCTGTGGTTCGTGGGGCGGGAACTCCGTTTCGGAGAACGTCGGCGTCAAGCACCTGCTCAACATCAAAACCGTCGCCGAGAGGAGAGAGAATATGCTCTGGTTCCGCGCCCCCGAAAAGGTCTATATCAAGAAGGGCTGTCTGCCGGTCGCGCTGGACGAGGTCGGCACGGTGCTCGCGAAGAAACGCGCGTTCGTCGTCACGGATACGTTCCTCTATAAGAACGGCTACACCAAACCCGTCACGGACAAACTGGACGAAATGAACATCACCCACACGACGTTCTACAACGTCGAACCGGACCCGACCCTGCAGTGCGCCGAGGAGGGCGTCGCGCAAATGCACGCGTTCGAGCCGGACGTCATCATCGCCGTCGGCGGCGGTTCCGCGATGGACGCGGCGAAAATCATGTGGGTGCTGTATGAGCACCCCGAAGCGGACTTCCAGGATATGGCGATGCGCTTCATGGATATCCGCAAGCGCGTCTACACCTTCCCGAAGATGGGCGAAAAAGCGTACTTCATCGCAATCCCGACCTCCGCCGGCACCGGCTCCGAGGTCACGCCGTTCGCCGTTATCACCGACGGATCGACCAAGTACCCGCTGGCGGATTACGAACTGATGCCGGACATGGCAATCGTCGACGCGGACATGATGATGACCGCCCCGAAGGGTCTGACCGCCGCGTCCGGAATCGACGCGGTGTCCCACGCGCTGGAAGCGTATGCGTCCGTCATGGCGACGGATTTCACAGACGGGCTCGCGATTCGTTCCCTGCAGATGATTTTCTCCTACCTGCCCCGCGCCTATGACAACGGCCCGAACGACCCGATTGCCCGCGAAAAGATGGCGAACGCGGCGACGATGGCGGGTATGGCGTTCGCGAACGCGTTCCTCGGCGTGTGCCACTCGATGGCGCACAAACTCGGCGCTTTCCACCACCTGCCGCACGGCGTGGCGAACGCGCTGATGCTCCCGTACGTCCTTCGGTTCAACGCGGCGGAGGCGCCGACCAAAATGGGCACGTTCCCGCAATACGACCACCCGCACACCCTTCGCCGCTATGCGGAAGTCGCCGAGGCGCTCGGGGTTTCCGGCAAGAACGACGCGGAAAAACTCGAAGGGCTGATTGCGAAGGTCGAGGAACTCAAGGCGAAAGTCGGCATCAAACCGTCCATTCAAGCCTACGGGATCGACGAGCAGGACTTCCTCGCCCGGCTCGACGAGATGACGGAGCAGGCGTTCGACGACCAATGCACCGGCGCGAACCCCCGTTATCCGCTCATGAGCGAAATCAAGCAGATGTACCTCGACGCGTATTACGGAAAGTGAGCGTTATTCCGGCTGGCAATTTGTCAGCCGGAACTTTTTCGTCGGATTTCCCTTGTTTTTTCGGTTGAAACGTGGTAAAATACAGACAGAAAGGCAGGTTTTCCCTATGAAGATTCGTCTTAACGAGGACGAGGAAATCGTCCGCACCGTCCGCGAAGGGCTTGCGAAGAAAGGCGGGTATTGCCCGTGCAGAGTCGGCAAGAGCGAGGACATCAAGTGTATGTGCAAGGAGTTCCGCGAGCAAATCGCCGACCCGGACTTCGAGGGATACTGCCACTGTATGCTCTACTACAAAGAAAAATAAGGAAAGGAACGGTCATTTGGCATGGCGGAAATCAAACTGACGGAATCCAACTTCGAAAAGGAGGCGTTGCGGAGCGACCGCCTCGTGCTCATCGACTTTTGGGCGGAATGGTGCGGACCGTGCCGCATGCTTGCCCCGGTCATTTCGGAAATCGCCGAGGAGCACCCGGAGTGGAAGGTCTGCAAGGTCAACGTAGACGAGGAAGCGTCGCTCGCCGCCCGGTACGGGGTTTCGAGCATCCCGACGGTGATTCGCATGGAAAACGGTGCGGACGTCGCGAAATCGGTCGGCTACCTGCCGAAGGAAGCCCTGCTCGACGAATTGGGACTGTAAACCTGTCCCCCGAACCGCTCCCGACAAACGCTGTCGGGGGCGGTTTTTTCGCGCGAAAATCAACCTACGGTTGCGAAAAGGCGGCAAAATGCAACAAATATACCCTTGTAAATTGAATTTTGCTTTGCTATACTGGCAGTACCGGGAACGCAAGGCGCCGGCGATTCCCGCGAATTGCAAACAGAAAGGACGGAATCACGTCATGTTGGATCAAACCCTTTTCGGAGAAAAGCTCCGGAATCACCGAAAAAACCTCGGACTTTCACAGGAGGAGGTCGCGCAAAAGGTCGGCGTGTCCGCACAGGCGATTTCCAAATGGGAGAACGGGGAATGCCTGCCGGACTGCTTCAATTTGGCCGCGGTCAGCGAATTGTACGGCATTTCGACGGATTTGCTGTTGGAAACGGAAACGTCCAAGGACATCGAGCGGGTGGCGGCAAAAATCGAGCAACTCGCGGACGAATACATCTGGACGCAAAGCGGCACGGGGCGCTACGACGATCCCGCGTGGAACGGACAGAAAAGCGCTCACCGGGACCTCGGTGCGGACCTGCTGAAACTGTGGAAAGGCATCTACTTCATCGAAACCGGCAACCACGGCGTGCAGAAAAAGGACAAGGAAAAAGGAAACCTCCGCATCAAAAGCGATTTCGGCATGAAAGTCTGGGACGACGACGGGGTGGTCGCCGTCGTTGATAACCGGCTGTTCGACCATCTGGACCAGTTCGACGACCATTCGTATGCGCTCATGCAGACCCTATGCACGAAGGACTGTATGAAACTGCTTTCCCTTTTCCCACGGGAAGGGACCGCCATCGAAAAAGAAGCGCTGGCGGAGAAAAGCGGGATTCTGCCTTCCCGTTTGGACCCGCTCTTGCTGACACTTCTGGAGGCGCAAGTTATCGAATATGTCGCCTCGGGGCGGCACAATCCGTCCGCGGGGTACAAAATTTCCGGGCATTACGGCATCGCCGCCTATCTGGCGCTGGCTTCCATGTTCCTCCTGTCTAAGACCACCTACACGCTTTCGGAGTATTTACCCGACGCATAAAACAAAAAAGCAAAGCGCCGTGCGCAAAACACGGCGCTTTTTTGAGATATTTTGTAAAAAAGGGGTGCCGCCGGCTTTGCTGTGTAAAGCCGTGTTTCGCCAGGTGCAATTTCCGCCTCGAAACAAACGGCATTTCCCGTGTTTTTGCATGGCTTTTAATACCAATCGTGCTTTTCGTGTCTGTCCAGTTCATTGATTCGCCGCATTTCCGCGTCCGAGAGCGCAAAGCCAAACAGGTCGAGATTTTCCCGGATGTGGTCGGGATTACTCGAACCGGGAATGACGACCACGCTCTTTTGCAGATTCCAACGTAGAATCACTTGCGCCGAAGTGACGCCGTGCGCTTTGGCGATGTCGGAAATCACGCGGTCGCCGAGCAGTTCCGAGGTATGCCCTCTGCCGCCGAAAGGATACCACCCTTGCACGACGATGCCGAGGTTTTGTATATACGGAATCACATCGTTTTCCTGGTAGTACGGGTGGATTTCATTTTGCACCAGCGCCGGTGGGATATGCACCTGCGGCAGAAATTCTTCCAGTTCCTCCACATACCAGTTTGAAAGGCCGAGCGAGTGGATTTTTCCGTCCTCTACGAATTTTTCCATGGCAAGATAGGCTTTCACATCGTTTTCACCGGGGTGGTGAAGCAGCATCATGTCGATATAGCCGATGTTCAGCTTATCAAGCGCCTCCTGAATGGCCTTTTCGGGATTGGCAAACTGCTCCCCCGGATAGATTTTTGTGATGACGAAGATTTCCTCTCTCGGCACACCGGAATCCCGCACCGCTCGACCGACCGCGGCCTCGTTGCCGTACATATACGCCGTATCGACAAGCCGTCCGCCGGATTTGAGCAACGCCGTAACAGAGTTATAGCATTCTTCATCGGAAAGGCTGTAGGTTCCCAGCCCCATGATTGGCATTTCATAACCGCTGTTCAGCAGGACCGTCCGCTTTTCGAAGTCAAATTCGCCGACCACGGCGGAAACGGTCGTTTCATTCGGCGTCATGTCGTTTTCGTCAAGCCAACTTTCGATTTCCGCTTTAGAGGTACCGGCGGCAAACCGCTTTCCGTCCAACCAGTTTGCCCCCGGCGCAAGGGCGTGCAGATTGCTTGCACTGGAACCGATTCCGCTGGAATGCGAAGTACAGAACGGCAGAATCGTTTTGCCGGTAAAATCGTAACTTTCAAGGAATGTGCAGATGATTTTCGGCGCCTGCCCGTGCCAAATGGGGTATCCCAATACAATCGTATCGTACTGCCCCATCGTTTCTACGGAACCTGAGATTTCAGGTCGTGCGGACGGGTCGTTCTGCTCTTTGTCGGCCCGACCGCCGGTGTAATAGGCCAAATCTTCGTCCGTGTATGGGTCTTGCGGCAGGATTTCGTAGGTATCGGCATGCAGAAGGTCGGCGGCAGTTTCCGCAAGCGCCTTTGTGGTGCCGGTCGCCGAGAAGTAGGCGACCAAAACGTTCTGCATGTTCTCCCCGTCGTTTTCTCCCGCGCCGGTTTCCTCCGATTCGCTTTCCGTATCGGAAACAGATGTTGCGCGTTCGCCGCTTGTAAGCTCCGTTTGTTCTGCATTTCTCCCACAGGCGGGGCAACCGAGAATCAGCGTCAATACGAGAATCCCTGATAGCAGTCGTTTCATGGTATTCCTCCGTTTCCGTTCGCTTGAGAAACGCCTTACCGCAAGTATGCCATAAAGAAATCCGTCAGTTTGTCAAACGGGATGGCGTTCTTTCCGCCGCCGTCGTACAAATCGGTGTGGACGGCGTCCGGGATAATAAGAAGTTCCTTGTTTTCCGTGTACTTGCTGTCCTTCGTCATGGCGGCGTAGGCGTCTTTTGAGAAATAGCACGAATGCGCCTTCTCCCCGTGCATAATGAGGACGGCGCTGCGAATCTCATTGCTGTATTGAAGAATCGGCTGATTCAGAAAGGATTCACAGCCAATCACATTCCAACCGCCGTTGGAATTCAGACTACGGGAATGGTAGCCCCGCTCGGTCTTATAGTAATCATAATAATCCTTTACGAAGAACGGCGCGTCCTCCGGCAACGGGTCGACGACACCGCCGCCGAGGGTATATTCTCCTGCCTGCAAATCCGCAAGCCTCTGTGCGCACAGAGCCGCCTTTTTCTGATATCGGCTTTCCTCGCTGTCCTCGCTGTCAAAATATCCTTTGGCGTTTACCCTTGCCATATCATACATGGTGGACGCCACAGTCGCTTTGATTCTCGTATCCAGCGCCGCCGCATTCAACGCGATACCGCCCCAGCCACAGATACCGATGACGCCGACGCGGTTTGGGTCGACCGTATCCTGCAAGGACAGGAAATCCACCGCCGCCATAAAATCCTCGGTATTGATGTCGGGCGACGCCATGTAACGGACATTGCCGCCGCTCTCGCCGGTAAACGAGGGGTCGAACGCAATCGTCAGAAATCCGTTTTCCGCCATGGTCTGGGCATACAGTCCCGCCGCCTGCTCCTTGACCGCACCGAACGGTCCGCAAACCGCAATCGCCGGGAGTTTTTCCCCCGCATACTTCGGCGCATACAGGTCTGCCGCGAGCGTAATGCCGTAGCGGTTCCCGAAAGTCACCTTGCAATGGTCTACCTTTTCGCTCTTTGGGAAGGTTTTATCCCATTCTGCCGTCAGTTTCAGTTCCTCTTTTTTCATGATGTTTACCATCCTTTCGCTATTTTTTCGATACTTGTTCCGCCCGTCGAATCAGATAATCCATAAGGTCTACCCGTTTCTGACTTTCGTGCATTTGCTCCAGCAGGCCACAGCGGCATTGTTTGAGAAAGTTTGTAAACTCGAGCAGACTGCCCGCTTGCAATATGCGCTCGGCTTTCCCGATTTCTTCCGCCGTACAGCCCGCGTCAGCCATTCCCGCGAGCAAACTTTCTGTTTGCTTGTTCATCTTTCCACCTTCCTTCGTCCGGCTTTCTTTTGATATTTACAGGATACCATATTGACTTTCACTTCGCTAATGGTTATACTGAATATCGTGATATTCTTTTTATGAATAACAAGGGAGGAATTCGGTATGGAAATTCGTACGCTTCGCTATTTTCTCGCGATTGCGCGAGAAGAAAACATGACCAGGGCGGCGGAAATCCTTCATGTCACACAGCCTACGCTATCCAAAACGCTACGGGCGCTGGAGGACGAACTTGGGAAAAAGCTGTTCACGCGGCACAGTTTCAGCATCTCGCTGACGGAGGAAGGGGTGCTCCTTCGCGACCGGGCGGAAAGCCTTGTCACCATGGCGGACAAAATCGAAAAGGAATTCCTGTCGCTGGACGACATCACCGGGGGGCGAACTGTTTTTGGGATTGGCGGAATCCTATCAGATACGCTGCCTTGCAAAAGAGATTCGCAAACTGAAAAGCATTTATCCGGGGCTGAATTACCACATTACCAGCGGGGACACCGAACAGGTCACCGAAAAACTGGACAAGGGGCTTTTGGATTTCGCCGTCGTATGCGACACGCCCGACGCGCGAAAATACGAGTATCTCCCGTTCCCGGAACCGGATATTTGGGGCGTGGTGATGCCGTGCGACGCGCCGCTTGCAAAGAAAGCGGCAATCACCGTAGACGACCTTGCCGGTCTGCCGCTATTCTCCTCGGAACAGGGGTGGAAAAACGATATTGCAAAATGGTGCGGCGAACGTATCCATGACCTTCATTTAGAGGGCTCGTTCCGGTTGGCCTATAATGCGTCGGTCTTTGTGAAGGAGGGGCTCGGCTATCAACTCACCTTTGCCGGACTCGTCAATACCGCCCCGGAAAGCGGGCTTGCATTCCGCCCGCTCTTTCCCCGGCTGGAAACCAAACTTTTTCTCATTTGGAACAAATACCAGACCTTTACCCCCATTGCGGAACGATTCCTTTCCGGCGTCAAAGCGAGCTTCGGGAAATCCGATACGAAAAGTCCGAATAACTGCCGCAAACAAATATAAAAAATCTGCCGCCGGACGAAATGGTTTCCTTCGAGGTATGGTTCGCGCCGCAATGACAAAATCCGCTCGTTTCCGCGCTTTTGCGCATATGCTGAAAGCAGGATACCTATCCAGAAAGCAAAAACGAAAGG
>CANQTR010000020.1 GCA_947626805.1 uncultured Clostridia bacterium | reverse complement strand
TTCGACCAGGCAATCGGCGAACTGCCTGTTCCGACCCGCGAAGGTTACACCTTCAAGGGCTGGCAGGACGCGGACGGCACCGCGTACACGGCGGAAACCGTGTACACCGTTTCGGATAACCTGACGCTGAACGCGGTTTGGGAAGCGAACAAGTACACCATCACGTTTGACGCGAAGGACGGCACGGTCGACCCGGCGACGAAGGAAGTGACCTTCGACCAGGCAATCGGCGAACTGCCTGTTCCGACCCGCGAAGGTTACACCTTCAAGGGCTGGCAGGACGCGGACGGTACCGCGTACACGGCGGAAACCGTGTACACCGTCGCGGATAACCTGACGCTGACCGCGGTTTGGGAAGTCATTCCGACCGCCGACACCTCCAGCGACACTTCGAGTGAAGAAACTTCGAGCGTTGTCTCCGGCGACAGCAACACCTCCTCTCCGGAAACGGGCGACAGAGGCAGCATGCTGTTCTGGATTCTGCTGGTTGTCTCTATCGGCGGCGCGGGCATCGCTGTCCTCTCCGTGAAGAGAAGCCGTCGCAACAGCAGCGTCTGAGCGGCGTCGGATAGCAAACCAATAGCATAACGCAAACGAAAAGGACCGCTTTCGGGCGGTCCTTTCGTCTGTCATTCTTGCGTTTTCCTTTATGCGGACGCCGGTTCGAGCGTCAAATAGAATTCGTTCTGCTCCGGCGCGCCGGTTCGCGTGAATTCTTCGAGCGTTCGCCGGAGCGAATCCAGTAATAGCCCGCCGTCCGGTTCGGTGTAGTAGTCCCGTATATTCTCGGAAACCGCGACGCGCGTCACGAAGTGGTCCCCGACCGTATGCGTCGCGACCCCGTTTGATATCGTCGTTTTCCCGTTGTCGGTTTGCTCGGTGTGAAGCAGTTTGACCTCTTCGCCGACGCCGTTTTGCGTTTTCCACGCGTCGAACACGCTTTCCGCGGAACCGGGTAACTCCATGTCGGTAAACGTGATTTTGCCGCCGCTCGCGGAATAGATGCGGACTTCGATGTTCTCAACTTCCCCGATGTCCCCTATTTCGCCGATTTCGTTCGACCGGTCTTTTTGCGAATAGACGCCGTTCGTCGGAAGCGGACTGTTTTTCCGACCGTTGCCGAGAAGCGCGACCGGCAACGCGACCGCAAGCGTCACGCACGCGGCAATCACGCCGACGAGCCACGGGCGTCTTTTTCGTTTCCGCCGAAATCCGTCCGCGAGCAGTTCTTCGTCCACCTCGCCGATAGCGTCCAGCAATTGTTCCGCTTTTCTCATAGAAATCCCTCTTTCGTCAGTTGTTTTTTGAGTTTTTCCCGCGAACGATAGAGCATGGATTTGACCTTGCTTTGCGAATATCCGAACCGCGCCCCAATGTCGCCGACCGACAGCAGTTCCCAGTAGCGGCACAGGAATACCCGCCGTTCGGCTTGGGGGAGGGAACGGACGAACCCGTTGATCAGGCGTTTCAGTTCCTCTTGCTCCCACGCCGATTCGGCGGAATCCCCGCCCGCGACGCACGCTTCGAGCTCGTCGAGCGCAAGGGGCATTTCGCCGCCGCCCCGTTTCGCCGCGTTCCGTTCGCGCCACTTGTCGACGGCGGCTCGTCGCGTCAGTTTTCCGAGGAAGGCGGAAAGGACGGTCGGGCGGTGCGGCGGTATGCTGTTCCATGCGCCGAGGTAAGCGTCGTTGACGGCTTCCTCGGCGTCCTCATGGTTCTGCAGGACGCCGTAGGCGATGGAATGGCAGTAAGCGCCGTACTTCCGCGCGGTCTCTTCGACGGCGGATTCGTCCCTCGCCCAGTAGCGTTCCACGATTTGTTCGTCTTGCAAAGGAAATCCCCCCGTTCTTGGGTATTTTGGAAAGAGCTCTTCCATCTATCTACTCGTAAAAGGGCGCTTTCGGTTGCGCTTTCCCCGTATTTTTCAAAAAACGGCCGCCACAGAGGGCGACCGTTGCGTGCGTCAAGACCTTTTTTGCGTCCTGTTAAGCGAAAAACTTGATTTAAACCCCAAACCGTAAAGTTTTTGAGGATTTTCAAGGAACTTTTTCAAAAAGTTCCTTGAACGGCAGGGCGAAAACCCCTGCTCCCGCGTCCCCACACGGACGAATCAGGTTTGGACCGGCCTGTATTCGGCAAGCGTCAGCGTAAGTTCAAGCGTCTGCCCGGAACGGGTCACGGTGAACGAGAGCGTGTCGCCGATGGCGTGGGATTGCAGGACGCTGTCGTAATCCGCTTCCGTCGTGATTTCGGTCCCGTCGACCGAGCGAATCAGGTCGCCGGAGCGGAAACCCGCCTTCGCCGCGTTCGACCCGTCCTCCACGCTGTAAACGTAAAGCCCGAGTGTGTTGACGCGGTAGTACATGGCCGTCTGGTAGTCGGCAATTTCGAGGACTTGGATACCGGTGTCCACCCGCCCCGTCACATAGCCGTACGCAATCAGGTCGGAAATGACGGGCTCGGCGAGGTTGATTGGAATCGCAAAGCCCAGCCCTTCGACGTCGTCGCCGGAGGATTTCGCGTTGACGATGCCGATGAGTTCGCCGTTTTGGTTGAAAAGCCCGCCGCCGGAGTTGCCGGGGTTGATGGCCGCGTCGGTCTGCAAAAGGGTCATGATGTTGCCGTCGATTGTGATTTGGCGGTCCAGCGCGCTGATGTAGCCGGCGGTCACCGTGCCGCCGAGTTGTCCGAGCGGGTTGCCGATGGCGATGACCGAATCGCCGACCTTGCATTTCGTAAAGTCGCCGAGCACGGCGGGCTGTAAGCCGGACGCGTCGATTTTGATGACCGCGAGGTCCGCCCGGTCGTCCGAACCGATGAGTTGGGCAGGATAGGTCTGCCCGTTCGTCGTGCGGACGGAAATCGAGGTCGCGCCGTCGACGACGTGGTGGTTCGTGACGATGTACCCGTCCTCGGTCAGTATCACGCCGCTTCCGGCGCCTTCCGAAACGTACTGCATCATGAAACTGCCGGTCGTGACCGCTTCCGTCGTGATTTCCACGACGCTGTCCCGCGTCGCCTCCGCCGCCTCGCCGACCGTCATCGGGCGGTCGACCGCGTCGCCGTTCTGGTCCTGCAACGCGACCGAACGGTACAACACCGCCGTGTCACGCGTGGGCTGTTCGTTCCCGGCATTTCCGCCGTCCGCCGAACTCCGTCCGACAAGATACCCGCCGAGCAGTCCGCCGCCAAGACCGAGCAGCAGCGAAAGCGCCATGCAGACGGCGAGGACCGTCGTCGGGCGGATGCCTTTGCGTTTCGGTTGCGGAGGCGGTGGAGGGGTCGGTTGCCCTTGCGGCTGAACGGTCGACCATTCCGTCGGTCGTTCCTCGAACGGTTCGTTGGTTTCTTCGGTGAAATCGTCTGTTTCTTCCGTCGGCTGTTCCGACGGGATACGGAAATCCTCTTGCATCTGCATTCCCTCCTTGCTTTTTCTTCATTTTATCCGGTGAAAATGTGAAAATCAAGGAAATGGTGTTGTAGATGTGTGAATTTTTATGCAGTTTTCACAGGTCGGACCTGCAATCGGCGCGATTAACACACGCGTTTTGCGCCTATAAACCGTATTTCGTCTTGATGCGCTCCAGCATTTCCCCGACCGGACGGGCGAGGACGAGCAGGAACACGACGTTCGACACCGCGTACACCGCCGTGACCGGCAGGGCGGAAAGCAGCGCCGCGATATAGGAAATCCCGGTCCACAGGGCGGTCCAGACGTCGACGAGCAGGGAAAACAGCACGCCAGAGAGCGCCCCGAACCCGTACAGCAGGAAACGGCTCTTCTGCAGCCCCTTTGCGAACACTCCGGAAAGCAGTCCGATGATACCCCACGCGAGCATCTGAAACGGGGTCCACGGTCCCTGTCCGAAATAGAAATTGGAAAGCACGGCGGACAGCGAACCGGTCAGGAACCCTGCCTCCCCGCCGAACGCGACGCCGGCGATGATTACGAACGCCGTCACCGGCTTGAAGAACGGCAACATACCGAATAGCACCCGCCCCGCGACGGACAGGGCGGTCAAGGCGGCGAGCAGGAGGAGCGTTCGGGTGCTTTTCTCCTTCCGCTCGAACGTCAGGAAGAACGGCAGGACGGATAGTACCGCCGCGCACAGCGTGACCCACACCGCCGCCCGCTCCCGAAACAGCAGCGTCCCGCCGACGACACAGACGGGCAGGACGACGCAAAGCAGGACGCGGGAGAGGATTTTTCGCCGCTTCATGGCTTTTCCTCCGCGCGGCGGCAGGCGTTTACGACCTCCTCGCAAGTGATAGCGTTCGGGAAAAGTCCCCGCGCGATGCGGCTTGCGGCAGTCGTGTAGAAGTTGTTCCCGGCGAAAAATTCGTGCGGGTCGCCGGCGGATAGCACCTCGCCGTCGAACAGCAGGGCGCAACGGTCGGCGTATTCCGCCGCGAATTCCACGTCGTGCGTCACGAGCAGGACCGTCGTTCCGCCGTCCCGCAAGTCCCGTAAGAACCGTCCGAGGAACCGCTTATAGACCGCGTCGAGCCCTTTGGTCGGTTCGTCGAGCAACAGCAGACGGGGGGTCGACAGCAGCAGTTTCGCGAGCGCGCACTTCTGCTGTTCCCCGCCGCTCAGGTCGAACGGGTGCCGGTCGAGCAGGGACGTTACCCCCAGCCGTTCGGCGGCGGACGCGGCGAGCGTTTCCCGTTCCCCGCGCGGGACATCGAGCGCCTGCAACAGGTCGAGGTAGTCCGCCCGGACCGTGTTTTGCAGGAACACCGTTTGCGGGTTTTGCGGCAGGAGAGAAAGCCCGTTCCGATAGAGCGAACCGCTCCGGTAGGAATCGACCGGTTTGCCGAGGACGTTGACCTTCCCGCGATAGGGCTTTTCCAGTCCGGCGATGACTTGCAGCGCCGTGGTTTTGCCCGCGCCGTTGCCGCCGAGCAGGCAGAAACATTCTCCCGTTTCCACCCGAAGGGACGTCCCGCGCAGAACGTCCGGGCTTTGCTTCGCGTAGCGGAAGTAGACCTCCCGCAGTTCGACGGCAGGTTCTCCCGCGCGGTCGGACGCCGGTTCGGACGGCATTTCGGACGGTCCGGACGGCGAATAATGCGTTTCCAGGACCTCCCGCCCTTCCCGGACGGTCAGCGGACAGTCCCCGGAAAGCCCCAGCGACCGAAAAATCCGCACCGCGCTCGGCAGTCCTGCCGAAAGAACGCACCCCGCCGGCAGTTTTGACGGGTCGCCGACTTCACGGGGCGGACCGAACAGTGCCATTCGCCCCGCTTCGAGCAACAGCACCTTGTCCGCCAGCGGGAACGCCTCCTCCAGCCGGTGCTCCGCGAGCAGGACCGTGATGCCGAGTTCCCGGTTGAGTTTCCGAAGTGTCGAAAGGAATTCCGACGCGGCGATGGGGTCGAGTTGACCGGTCGGCTCGTCGAGCAGTAACAATTTCGGCTGTAAGACCGTCACCGACGCGAGGTTGACCAACTGCTTTTGCCCGCCCGAAAGCGTGTCCGTCGCCTGCCGGAATTGCGCTTCCAGCCCAAAATAACTTGCCGTTTCCGCGACCCGGCGGCGAATCACGTCGTTCGGCAGACCGAGACTTTCCGCGCCGAACGCCAATTCGTGCCAGACCTTGTCCGTTACGATTTGCCCGTCCGGGTTCTGCCCGACAAACCCGACGTCCGCCGCGCTCTCGCGCGCGTCGAGCGTTTCCAGCGGTCGACCGCCGAAAAGGATACGTCCTTTTTTTTCGCCGTGCGGGGCGATTTCCCGTTTCAGCAGGCGCAGGAGCGTGGATTTCCCGCAACCGGACGCCCCGCAAAGCAACACGAATTCCCCCGCCTCCAAAGAAAACGACAGGTCCGACAGGGCGTCCGCCTGTGCGTTCGGATAGCGGAAGGATAGATTTTCGACTTGCAGGAACGGCATAAACGGGCTCCTTTCGGGGAAAAAAGAACGGGGGACCCGAAAAGTCCCCCAAATACTCCTTACGTTTTCGGGTCTTGCTTTTGCGGCGGGAACAGGGTGCAGCCGTAGGAACGCCACTCCTCAATTTTCCCGCGCAGCAGCGCTTCCGACACGCCAAACCGCTTTGCGAGGCAGGGGACGCACCGATACGCCGTCGACGCGCGGTTGACGAGCTTGCGGGTCGCGCCGATATCGTCCGGGGTCAGCACCCGTCCGCAATCAAGGCATTCAGGCATCTACGACGGAGCAGCGGAGCATGACGCAGCAGTGCGGTTCCATGTAAACGGACAGGTGGTCCTTGCGGACGCCCAAATCCTTGTCCGCCCAGATGTCGCGGACGCGGAGCGCCTTGCCGGAAACGCGACCCAGCCCAATCTCCGTCAAAGCGAGCGTCGGGTAGAGCGGGGTATCGCCGAAGTTGAAGAACCCGACGGCGATGTCGCCGCCTTCGAGGTAGCGCACCCATGCCTTCCACGCGAACCAGTCCTCCTGAATCATCGGCACGGCGAACGGTTGCCGGCAGGCGGGGTCCTGGTTGATGGCGAGGATTTCCTTGTTCATCAGAATATCCTTGATTTCCTGGGACATATTGCGGATATCACACCCAATCATCAGCGGCGAACCGAACAACGCCCAGACCGAGAAATGCGTGCGGTACTCCTCCAGCGTGCAACCGCCCATACCGACGTTGCCCTTGCCGCCCATGCCGACGACGAGCATGTCCATATCGTTGAAACAGCCCTGCCCGTTGGTCGGGAGCAATCGGACCTGCTTTTCGGCGATGTCCTTGATGGACGCCCAGCTGTCGTTGATGTCGCCGGTCGAGCGCCACATATGTGCGCCGGTTTCCTTAATCCAGTTCTGGCTTTCCTCCGCGCCCCAGTTGCAGGCGGAGAAGAGGATGTCGCGTCCGCAGTTCGCCAGCGCGAGCCCCATGCGCTTGTAGAGCAGGCGGCCGGAATAGCTGAGCGGGCGGTTGCAGTTGTCGTATTTCAGGAAGTCCACGCCCCAATCGGCGAAGGTCTTCGCGTCGATGAACTCATGGTCGAAGGAACTCGGATACCCCGCGCAGGTCAGCGTCCCGTTGCAGGAGTACATGCCGAATTTCAGCCCCTTGCTGTGGACGTAATCGGCGACGGCTTTCATGCCGCTGGGGAATTTTTCCGGGTCGGCGACGAGTTCGTCCTTTTCGTTGCGTTCCCGCAGGGACCAGCAGTCGTCGATGACCAGATACTCGTATCCGGCGTCCCGAAGACCGGTTTCGACCATCGCGTCCGCCATTTCGCGAATGAGTTGTTCGTTGATGTTGGAGCCGAAGGTGTTCCAGGAATTCCAGCCCAACGGGGGAGTCTTGACAATCATGGGGATACCATCCTTTTTTACAATTTTTGACAGCTTACATTGCCAAAAATATTGTAGCATACTTTTTCCCGGATTGCAAGACAAAAACCGGATTTTTTCCATTTTTTTGCGCCGGAAAGCCCGCAAAAAAATTCCGCGCATAAAGCGCATACCGCGCGTGGATACTATCGGTGCAGGCATTTCGCGCTTTTGGCGGAATGCCGGGATCGATTGAAACAAAAGGAGTCAGGATTCATGAAAATCAGACGAATCTTGCTGTTGCTGGCGATTCTGACCGCACTGGTGTGCTTTGCCGGGTGCGGCGACGACAGCGACGGGAATACTTCCGGCAGTGCCGAAAGCAACGGCGTGATTTCCGACGAAAGCGCGAGCCGTGGGAACAGCACGGTTTCGACGGACAGCGATATGGGTTCGTCGGACGAAAGCGGCGCGGATTCCGACGGTGCGGGCGGCGTGCTGTCCGATGTCATGTCCGACGCGGGCGACGTCGTTTCCGACGTGGTATCCGGTGTCGAGGACGGCGCGTCCGACCTGTTCGGGGACAGCACTTCCGAAACGCAAGGCTGACGGAAAAAAGTGGGGAAAGGCGTGTTCCGCGTCGTCGGCGCACGCCTTTTTCGACGTTCGGAAAGGATTTCATCCGAAAAAATCGCGTTTTCCTATTGACGCACGGCGAAAAAAAGTGTATAATCAAAGGGAAATAGAATCGAAAAGGGAGCGGATTTTTCTTGCGTATGAAAAGAATGTTGTGCCTCGCGCTGTTTGCGGCGCTGTCTGTCGCTACGCTTTTGCAGGCGTTCCCGGCGCTTTCCGCAACCGCGGAGACACCGCTTGTGAACGTCGCGCGCGGCTGTTCCTACACGTCCTCCGAACCGTATACGCTGGACCTGGACAAGAACCCCGGTACATACCGCGATAAGAAAGGCAACGAACTGACCGACGGCGTCAAGGGGCATTCCCTTTACGGGCCGGAATGGTATGCCTATAACGGCGCGAACTCCTACACGGTCACGGTCGACCTCGGCTCGGTCCGCTCCGGTATCACCCGGCTTGCCGCCGAATTTTGCGACAACAACGGCGCCGCCGTTTACCTGCCCGTGAACCCGAAATTTTCCGGTTCGACGGACGGCAGGACCTTTACGGACATCGGCACGCCGTGGGACGCGATGGCGGTGAAGGACGCCCAAAAGACCGCGTACCATACCTATTATCTCGACCTCGACCAACCGGTTTCCTACCGCTATATCCGACTGACCTTCGACAAGGCCGGGTTCTTCGTGTTCCTGTCCGAGGTCGAGGTGTTCACCGGCTACGTTTCCGATTTGATTTTCCGCGAAGGCGACGCCTACCGTGACACGTCGGACAATACGATATGCGGTCTGCATGACGGGACGACGGTCGAGAAATTCCTGTCCACGCTCAACACCCGCTCCGGCGTCACTTTGCGCGACGCGAACGGCAAAGTCAAGACGACCGGTCTTGTCGCGACCGGCGACGTGCTGGAAAAGACGCAAACGAGCGGGAATCCGTTGCAATTGCCCGTCGTCATTCTCGGCGACATCAGCGGCGACGGAAGGGCGGATACCACGGACTATCTGTTGCTTAAGCGGCATATGCTCGGAACCTATTCCATTCCGGCAAAGACCCGCAAGGCGGCGAATATCCTTGCGTCGGACGACCTCAACACGAGCGACTATCTGTTGCTGAAACGTCACATTCTCGGCACCTATAACCTGTACACTCCGGCAGAGAAGTCCGACGAAGGCGGGCGCGGGGTCGTGACGGACGAATACCGCAATATGGACACGTCCGACAACATCAAGACCCTTACGAGCCACGCCATGACCTTCACCCGCACCGCGGATACGACGTACAGCATGACCTGTCAAGCCTACGGCGGGACGCTGTTGCTGACCTTCTACCGCACCGGCTGGGGCACCTATAACCTCGGCAAGTGGCAGTTGACCGACGGCAACGGTACGAACCTGTTCATCGCCGGGGCGACCGACTGGGAGTACGTTTACCGCGTCGCGCCGTCGGCGAGCGCCGGCTGGGTCTGGTCCGGCGGCAACCATGCCAACGAAAAATTGCGTTCCCTGCATTTCTACGACGGGAAAACGAACCAGGAACTTTCGCTTTCCGTCGGACAGTCGGTTTCGGTCGACAATCTGAAAATCGTCGAGGAAACTACGCTGTATTGGGACCCGGCAGGCTCGGACGGGAAATACAATTACGACGAGAACAACCGCTACTGCAACGCGGTCCGCACCTACGCGGTCGTCGGTCCGCAAATTCGCCTCAACGTGGATTACGATTACTGCTACGGCAAGGACGCCTACTACGACACCTCCTATACCTGCATGTTCCCGATTGAGAAACGCTACGGTCTCTATTGCGCCTTCCTTGACGGCAAGGAAAACCTCCTTTCCGTCGTCGAAACGCTCAAGAAGGGCGACCCGACCTACAACGGAAAGCAGTATGACGGCAACGCGGCGGAACGGTGCGTCGTCTGGGGCTACGACGGACGCGAAAAGTATAAGTTCGACGTTCGCGTCCTGACGCCGGACACCAGTTGCAACAACTTCGACAACAAGATGAAAGTCTCCTTCTGGGACATGAACACGACGACCAATAAGATTTACTTCTCCAAGTTCCCGACCGGAAATTACGCCGCCGGGAGCGCGGGAAGCGCGAAGCAAAAGGTTTCCGCCGGAACCAAACTCCACACGGAATGTCAGTGGACGTTCTACGAATAATCGCGGGACCGTACCACGGAAAGGATTTCCTTTGCAAAACAATCGTTTTCGACCGCTCCCGCTCGCGGCGGGGATTCTGCTTGCGGTGACGGCGGCGCTCAATTGCGTCGGCGGTTTCCTGCTCCCGCCTCAGTTTTCGAGCGGAACGTCCCGCGTGCCGACGCTTTCGTTCCTTGTGGGTGGGATTCTGCTCGTCGGCGTGTGCGGCATGATGGCGGTATTCGGTCCGAAGCCGAAGAAATGGATGATTCTGGAATCCGTTCTCGCTTTCGCGGACGCCGCAATGCTGGTCTACAACCTGTTCCTGCTTTAAAAAAGAACAAAAACATAAAACCTTTGGGAGGAATTTGTTCATGAAAAAGATTTTGGCTTTTACCCTCGCATTCGTGCTGGCGTTTTCGGCGGTCAGCCTGTTGGCTGTTTCCGCGGAAACGGGGGAGCCGCTTTGCGTTTTCAACGTCAAGGGCGTCAACGGCATGATTGGCGGCGAAGATTGCGTGATTTTTACGACGCAAGACGCTTACAGCAGCGGCAACCCCAACTGGGCGATTACAATCCTGCTTGAGGTCAAGGACGACGGCTCGCTGGTCGTCAAGGAGAAGGCGATTGCAGGGCAAGGCGCGGTCCCTGCCGGCGTGAAGGTCGGCGACGGCGTGGTCGCTCTGGTCGTACATTCCGCCGCGTCCAAAATAGAGGATAAAGACAAATGGCCCAACGTCGAGGCGAAACTCGCCGCGCAAGAGGCGGACGTCGGCATGATTGTCGTGCTCGACGGCATCGACCTTGAAAACGCGTCCGGCGAAGGCACGGCGACGCTCTATCCGGCGGCGTCTGGCGGTGCGAGCGAATCGTCCTCTGCCGCGTCGTCCGAAACTTCGACCGAAACCTCGTCCGTAACTTCGACGGAAACCTCTTCCGCCGCCTCCGCGTCGTCGGAAACCTCTTCTTCCGTTTCCGCGACCTCGTCCGAGGCGTCTTCGGCGGTTTCGTCCGCCGCGTCGTCCGCCGCTTCGAGCAATGCGACCTCTTCCGCGACCCAGTTGTCGAGCGCGGCTTCGTCGGAAACCTCGTCATCCGGCGGTCCTTCGGGCGGCGTGATTGCGGCTATCGTGATTGCGGTCGTGGTCGTTGTCGCCGCGGTCGTCGCAATCGTGGTCGTGAAACGCAAGAAGTAATCCGATTCGGTAAAACGCTTTCCCGCTTTTGGGCTGAAAACCGAATATGCGCCGGGGAGTTTGCAGACAGGCTGAGAGGAAGGTGTGCCCTTCGACCCGTGACCTGATTTGGATAATGCCAACGTAGGGAATTTTCAGCGATTGCTTGCAACAGCGGGAAACTACCGGAAACGGGTGGTTTCCCGCTTTTTTGAAAGGACGTGGTTTTTCATTGGTAGTCATCAACGGAAACGCCGAACCGGCGGCGGGGAAAACGGTCGCGGACTATTTGCGCGAGACCGGCACCGACCCGCAACGGGTCGCCGTCGAACGGAACGGGGAAATCCTCCCGCGCGCGCAATACGCCGCGACCCGTTTGGAGGACGGCGACGTTGTGGAAATCGTCCGCTTTGTCGGCGGGGGCTGAAAAGCCGGAAAGGATTCGAACGATATGCAAGACACATGGACATTGGGCGGACGGACGTTCACTTCCCGTTTCATTCTCGGTTCGGGGAAGTATTCGCTCAAACTGATTGAAGCGGCGGTGCGGGACGCGGGGGCGGAGATGATTACCCTCGCCGTTCGCCGGACCAACACGAAGGAAAGCGAGAATATCCTCGACTATATCCCAAAAAACGTCACACTTCTGCCGAACACGTCCGGCGCAAGGACTGCCGAGGAGGCGGTCCGCATCGCGCGGCTCGCGCGGGAACTCGGTTGCGGGGATTTCGTCAAGGTGGAAATCATGCGGGACAGCAAGTACCTCCTGCCGGACAACGCGGAAACGGTCAAGGCTACGTCGACGCTTGCGGACGAGGGGTTCGTCGTCCTGCCGTATATGTATCCCGACCTGTACGCGGCGCGCGACCTCGTCAAGGCGGGCGCGGCGGCGGTCATGCCGCTCGCGTCGCCGATTGGGTCGAACCGGGGGCTTGCGGCGAAGGATTTCCTGCAAATCCTGCTGGACGAAATCGAACTGCCAATCATCGTCGACGCCGGGATAGGTCGCCCCTCGCAAGCGTGCGAGGCGATGGAGATGGGCGCGTCCGCCGTCATGGTGAACACGGCGCTCGCGACGGCGGGCGACCTGCCGCTGATGGCGAACGCGTTCCGTCAGGCGGTGGAGGCGGGGCGGAACGCCTACCGTTCCGGACTCGGACGGGTGCTGACGCGCGGCGCGTCCGCGTCCGACCCGCTGACCGGGTTCTTGCGGGACTGAATGGGGGCGAAGATTTTGGAAGAAAACCGTTTCTTTGTAGACGCCGACACGCTCTCCCCGGAGGCTCTTGCGCGCAAGCATAGGCTGGAAAACGATTCGTCCTGCCGGACCGACCCGACACAGTATCTGCCGGGCATGGAAGTCCTGCAGTCGGACGTCCGCGAGCGGGTGCTGTCGCAAGTCGCGTCGTACGACCCCGCCCGCTACACCGCGTCCGACGTCCGCGCGGCGCTCGAACGGCGCACCTGCACGGTCGAGGACCTCAAAGCCCTGCTTTCCCCGGCCGCCGAGCCGTTGCTGGAAAAAATGGCGTGCCGCGCAAAGGCGGAGACCGAAAAGCACTTCGGCAACACGGTCTACCTGTTCACCCCGCTGTACCTGTCGAATTATTGCGAAAACTATTGCGTCTATTGCGGATTCAACTGCTATAACCGTATCCGCCGGGGCAAACTGACCGCCGAACAGACCGAACGCGAGATGCAGGTCATCGCGTCGTCCGGAATGGAGGAGATTCTGCTGTTGACCGGCGAAAGCCGAAGTCAAAGCGACCTGACCTATATCGGCGAAGCCTGCAAGCTCGCCCGGAAGTATTTCCGCACGGTCGGGCTGGAAGTCTACCCGGTCAATACGGACGAGTACCGCTACCTGCACGAATGTGGGGCGGATTTCGTGACGGTCTTTCAGGAAACGTACGACCTGTGCGCGTACGAAAAACTGCACCTGCTCGGGCATAAGCGGGTGTTCCCGTATCGGTTTGACGCACAGGAGCGCGCGTTGCGCGGCGGAATGCGCGGCGTGGCGTTCTCGGCGTTGCTCGGTCTTGCGGACTTCCGAAAGGACGCGCTCGCGACGGCCCTGCACGCCTACTATCTGCAACGCAAGTACCCGCAAGCGGAAATTTCGCTGTCCTGCCCGCGCTTGCGTCCCATTCTGAACAACGAGACCATTCGCCCCATGGACGTCGGGGAAAAACAACTCTGCCAAATCCTTTGCGCCTATCGGCTGTTCCTGCCGTTTGCGGGCATTACGGTGTCCTCCCGCGAAAGCGCCCGTTTCCGGGACGGTATCGTCCGTATCGCCGCGACGAAGGTGTCCGCCGGGGTCTCGACCGGTATCGGCGACCACGAAAGCAAGTACGCGGGCGAATCGGCGGAGAACCGGACGGGGGACGAGCAGTTCGAAATCGACGACGCCCGAAGTCTGAACCGAATGTACCGGGACCTGTCGGACGGCGGACTGCAACCGGTCCTGAATGATTCGCTGTATGTCTGAACTGCTTTGCGTCACCGACCGCTCGCTTTGCGCCGACCGATTCGACGAACGCGTGCGGAAAATTGCCGAGGCGGGGGTGAAGGCGGTCATTTTGCGGGAAAAGGACCTGCCCGAACCCGCATACGCGGCGCTTGCGCGGGAAATCCTCGCCGTTTGCGCCGAAAGCGGGACGGCGTGCGTCCTGCATACCCATTTTCGCGTTTCGGCGGCGCTCGGTTGCGGGGCGGTGCACCTGCCGATGCCGGTCTTGCGGCGAATGACGGCAACGGAACGCTCGTCGTTCGACGTTCTCGGCGCTTCCTGCCATTCGGTGGAGGACGCGCGGGAGGCGGAATCGCTCGGCTGTACCTACCTCGTCGCGGGGCATATCTTTGCGACCGACTGCAAGCGCGGCGTTCCCCCGCGCGGAACAGACTTCTTGCATGCGGTGTGCGGCGCGGTGTCCTTGCCGGTCTACGCGATTGGCGGGGTGACGCCCGAAAATTTCCCGTCCGTCCTCGCTTGCGGCGCGGCGGGCGCGTGCGTCATGAGCGGGTTGATGCGTTGCGATGAGCCGCGCGCGTTTGTCCGCGCGTTTACGGGGGAGGGAAAACCTTGAAGGAGCAAACCTATCTGCTTTATGCCGTGACCGATTTTCCGGGAACGGACGCGCGCGGGCGGACGCTGTACGAGCGCGTGGAGCGCGCGCTGGAAGGCGGTGTGACTTGCGTGCAATTGCGCGAAAAACGGCGAGAAGTTTCGGATTTCTTGCGGGACGCGCGGGAAATGCGGGCGCTTTGCCATCGGTTCGGCGTGCCGTTGCTCATCGACGACGACGTGGAGGTCGCCCTGCAAAGCGGCGCGGACGGCGTACACGTCGGCGCGGAGGATATGCCGGTTGCAGAGGTGCGGAAACGGTGCGGACCGTCGTTTTGCGTCGGCGCGACCGCTAAGACCGTCGAACAGGCGGGCCGCGCCGAAGCGGACGGTGCGGATTACCTCGGCGTGGGCGCCCTGTTTCCTTCGCCGACCAAACCGAACGCAATCCCCGTTTCGCGGGAGCAACTACGGGAAATTTGCCGCGCGGTCCGTATCCCGTGCGTCGCTATCGGCGGAATCACGGCGGAGCGGGTCCCGTCGCTCGCGGGGACCGGGATTTGCGGAATCGCGGTGGTTTCGGCGCTGTTCGGCGCGGACGACGTGCGAAAAGCGGCGGAAACGTTGCGCGAAGCCGCCCGCGCTGTCGTGAAATGATGCGCGGCGCGCTCTTCGACGCGGACGGAACGCTCCTCGATTCGCTCGCCCTCTGGGAGGACCTCGGCGCGCGGTACCTCGCTCGGCGCGGCGTTTCCACGCCGCCGTCGCTGGACGAAATCCTTTCCCCGCTGACGCTCGCGGAAAGCAGCGTTTACCTGTGCGAACGATTTTCCTTGCCGGACGCGCCGAAAAGCGTCGAACGGGAACTTCGCGAAATGCTGTCCGACGGCTATCGGCGGACCGTTCCGCTTCGTCCCGGCGTCCGCGCGTTCCTGGAACGGCTGTCGGCGCAAGGCGTCCCCATGGCGGTCGTTTCGGCAGGGGACGGGGAACTGCTGGAGGCGGCGTTCGAGCGGCTGGGCGTGCGGGCGTATTTCCGCGCCGTCCTGACTTGCGACGGTGTCGGCGCGGGAAAACGCGTTCCGTCGGTCTATCTGACGGCGGCCGGTCTGCTCGGCGCGGAGGTGCGCGAAACGTATGTTTTCGAGGACGAGCCGAACGCGTTGCAATGCGCGATGATGGCGGGATTTCGCGGTGTGTCGGTCGGCGAACCGACGCGCGGCGCGCTTTGGTTTCCGGATTTTCGCGACGCGGAAACGTTCTTTCGCCGGATAGGAGGTTGATTCCCGATATGAAAACCGTTTTGACCGTCGCCGGCAGCGACCCGAGCGGGGGCGCCGGTATCCAAGCGGACTTAAAGACCATGACCGCCCATGGCGTGTACGGCATGAGCGTCCTGACTGCCTTGACCGCCCAAAACACTTGCGGCGTGACCGGCATTCACGAGGTCCCGCCCGATTTTCTCGCGTTGCAGTTGGACGCGGTGTTCTCCGATATCCGCCCCGACGCGATAAAACTCGGCATGCTTGCCTCGGCGCCGCTGATTCGCGCGCTTGCGGCGAAATTGCGGGAGGAATCGGGCATTCCAATCGTGCTCGACCCGGTCATGGTATCCACGAGCGGCAGTCGCCTGCTCGCGCCGGACGCAATCGACGCGTTGCAGACCGAACTGTTCCCGCTCGCGACGCTATTGACCCCGAATCTGCCCGAAACGGAAGCGCTGACCGGGCGGACCGTCCGCAACGTCGACGAACTTTGCGAGGCGGCGAGGGAATTGCACGCCCGTTTCGGTTGCGCGGTGCTCTGCAAGGGCGGACACCTCGCCGGGACTGCCGACGACCTGCTCTGCGCCGACGGAACGGTTCGCCGCTACACCGCCGCGCGTGTCGAAACGAAGAACACCCACGGGACCGGGTGCACGCTGTCCAGCGCCATTGCCTGTTCCCTCGCGCAAGGGTACCCGCTCGCGGAGGCGGTCTCCCGCGCCAAATCCTACCTGACCGGAGCGCTCGCGGACGGCTTGTCGCTCGGTCACGGGAACGGACCCGTCAATCACGCCTACTGCCTGCGCGGCACACCGTTCGCGGGCGAATACACCGAGGAAAAGAAAGGATAAAAGCATATGCAAACCTACCATACACAGATGGAAGCTGCGAAGAAGGGCGTCGTCACGCCGGAAATGAAACTGGTCGCCGAAAAGGAACACCTGCCGGTCGAGGTCCTGCGCGAGCGGGTCGCCCGCGGTACGGTCGCTATCCCGTGCAACCGCCTGCACAAATCCCTTTCCGCCGAGGGAATCGGCGAAGGGTTACGCACCAAAATCAACGTCAATTTGGGCATTTCCGGCGACTGCAAGGACTACACGCTGGAGATGCAGAAGGTGGATATGGCGCTCCGCTTCGGCGCGGAGGCAATCATGGACCTGAGCAACTACGGGAAAACCAATACGTTCCGGCGGGCGCTGGTCGAAAAATCCCCGGCGATGATTGGCACGGTCCCGATGTACGACGCAATCGGCTACCTTGAAAAGGATTTGCGGGACATCACCGTTTTCGACTTCCTGCGGGTCGTCCGGGCGCACGCCGAGGAGGGCGTGGACTTCATGACCATTCACGCCGGGCTCAACCGTCGCGCGGTCGAGGCGCTCAAGCGGGACAAGCGGCGAATGAACATCGTTTCCCGCGGCGGGTCGCTTCTGTTCGCCTGGATGGAGATGACCGGCAACGAGAACCCGTTCTACGAGCATTACGACGAGTTGCTCGACCTTCTGCGGGAGTACGACGTCACAATCAGTCTCGGCGACGCCCTGCGTCCCGGCTGTATCGACGACAGCACCGACGGCGGACAAATCGCCGAACTGGTCGAACTGGGCGCTTTGACCGAGCGCGCGTGGGCGAAGGACGTGCAGGTGCTGGTCGAGGGTCCCGGGCATATGGCGATGAACGAAATCCAGGCGAACATGAAACTGCAAAAGCGGCTCTGCCACAACGCCCCGTTCTATGTGCTTGGCCCCATCGTGACGGACATCGCCCCGGGGTACGACCACATTACCTCCGCCATCGGCGGGGCGATTGCCGCCGCGAGCGGCGCGGACTTCCTGTGCTACGTCACGCCGGCGGAGCATTTGCGTCTGCCGGACCTCAACGACGTAAAGGAAGGCGTTATTGCCAGCCGGATAGCCGCTCACGCGGCGGATATCGCGAAAGGCGTCCCGCACGCGACCGACGTCGACAACGCGATGGCGGACGCCCGGCGGAAGCTGGATTGGGAGGAAATGTTCGCCTGCGCGCTGGACCCGGAAAAGGCCCGCGCCTATTACGAGAGCGTCCCGCCGACGGAAAAACACACCTGCTCGATGTGCGGCAAGATGTGTGCCGTCCGCACGACCAACCGTATTCTCAACGGCGAATGCGTGGAATTTGAACCGAAGACCTGAAGGACCGTTCGGTTTTCCGTTCGTATTTGAAGTCAAGACCACCGATAAACCGATGGTCTTAACCGAGCGTGCGGTTTGTTTCGCCATGCACACCAAACCGAAACGTTTTTGGGGATTTTCAAGGGACTTTTTCAAGAAGTCCCTTGAAGGGCCGTCCGTTGTGCAGTCCTTGTTCGGGGGAATCCTCTTTCGACAGAATGAGACCACCGGTTTACCGGTGGTCCCATTTTTTACCGCCCCTAAATTATGACTTCTGCACCCGTTTGGGGACGAACAGGCGTATCTCGAATCCGTTTTCGGTCTCCTGTTTCTGTTGAACGGTGCGGAAACCCGCCTCGTCGAGCAGCGAGAGCGCACGGTCGAGCGTGTTGAAGAAGAACCGAACGTCCCGAATCAGGGCGACGCGGGTCCGCCGTTTCCCGTTCGCGTCTTTTTCGACCTGCTCCGCGGGTTCGGACGGCGCCGTTTGCGCGTCGGGCAGTCCACGGTCGAGTTGTTCGGCGAGTAGTTCCGTTTCGGCGGCGGAAAGCCCTTCGTTGATGACCTGTAAGATTGCTTTCCGACGCACGGATTCGTCCGCGATTTTTAGGAACGCGCGCGCGTGCCGCTCGCCCAGACCGTTTTCGGTAATCAACTGCCGTTCCTCCTGCGTCAGGCGAAGGAGCCGTAGTTTGTTGGAAAGCGCCGACGGGCTGATGGACAGACGGGACGCAAGTTCCGCTTGCGGCAGGGAAGTCATCAGCAGCAGGGTTCGAATCGCCTCCGCCTCCTCGAAGAAACCGAGGTCGCGCCGCTGGAGGTTCTCCACCAGCGCAAGTTCCGCCGATTCCTTGCGGTCGACGCTGCGAATGACGCACGGGATACGCTCCAGCCCCGCCATGCGGGCTGCCCGCCACCGGCGCTCCCCGGCGACGATTTCGAAACTCGCGCCCCGAATGTTCTCCGGGAACGGTTTCGACTCCGCCTCGCGCACCGTGACCGGCTGAAGCATCCCGTGCAGGCGGATACTCTCCGCGAGCGCCTCTAAAGCCGTTTCGTCGAACGCCCGCCTCGGCTGCAGCGGATTCGGCTCAAGTTCGTCGGTCGGCAAAAACACCACCTTCCCGAATCTGGCTTTTGCGTTTTTGGCGTGTGCGCCGGCTTTTTCCGGCTTTTTCAACAGCGGCAGCATTTTTTGACAGTCCTTTCCTTTGCCTTGTTTCGCGAGATAGAAAAAAGATATGGTTTCCTGTATGCAGTATACCATACCTTATTTGTCATATTCTGCCACATTGTGGTAGTTTAAAAGAATATTTTTGCGCTAATATAGAGAATTTCGTCCATTTTTGCGACCTGCCCGACGAGGAACCGCCCGTCCGGCGCGTGCGTTCGGAACAGCGAACCCTCCGTCAGGTCCGGCGGCAGGGAGGCGCGCACCTTTCCGCACCGGATGGATTCGCCGTTGCCGAAAAGGCGGGCGAAGAACGGCGGGAGCGCGATTTCCGGCAGGTCGGAGAACAATTCCTCCGGCGAAAGCAACGCCTGTTCCACCCGTTCGGGGGCGGCGTTTCGAAGTTCGTCCAGCGGAATGCTTTGCGCGAGCGTGAACCGCCCGACCGACGTTCGCCGCAACGACTGCATACACGCCCCGCACCCAAGCGACGCGCCGATGTCGGCGCACAGCGTGCGGATATAGGTCCCGCGCGAACAGCGCACGTCCAGCCGAAATTCGCCGTCCTGCTCGTAAGCGCGCAAGGAATGGACCGTCACTTTTCGCGGCGCGCGCTCGACGGTCACGCCCTGCCGCGCAAGGTCGACCAGTTTCTGCCCGTTGCGCTTGAGCGCGGAATACATCGGCGGGATTTGTTCGATTTCCCCGCAAAACCGTTCCGCGACCTCGCGAAATCGTTCAAATGAGGGCAATGCGCCGTCAAAACGGGTCAGCACCTGTCCGGTCACGTCCTCGGTGTCCGTCGTCACGCCCAGCCGGACGGCGGCGGTGTAGGTCTTTTCGTGGTCCATCAGAAGTTCGCACGCCTTTGTCGCTTTGCCGACCATAATGGGCAGGACGCCGCTCGCAAGCGGGTCGAGCGTGCCGCAATGACCGACACGACGTTCCCCCGTGACCTTGCGGACCGCGTTGATGACCACCTGTGACGTGATACCGGTCGGCTTATCGACCACCAGCACCCCGTTCACAGCAGGACTCCTTCCACCTTTTCCAGCAACGCCTCCCGCGCGTCCGCGACCGTCCCGCCCCGGACCGAAAAACCCGCCGCGTGGAAATGCCCGCCTCCGCCGAACGCGGCGGCGAGGGACGCGACGTCGACGTCCTCGTTCGACCGCAAGGAAACCTTGACCTCCCCGTCCTTCGGGCGAATGACCGCCGAAACCTGTACCCCGGCGATTTGGCGGGGGATTTGGTTGAGCCCTTCGCAATCCTGCGCCGTCGCGCCGGCTTTTTCGAGGTCCTCCTGCGTCACGGCGAGCAGGGCGAACCGACCGCCGAAGAGCAGTTCCAGCCGTTCGTAACCCAATTTCTCGATAGCGACCTCGACCGGGGTCTTACATTCGAACAGCAGGCGGTTGATACGGGCGAAATCGATGCCCGCCTCCATCAGCGTCGCCGCGCACCGCAACGTGTCCGGACGGGTGGACGCGTAGCGGAAACCGCCGCTGTCCGAACTGATGGCGGCGTACAGCGCCGCCGAAATATCCGGTTCGCGCTCGAACGCGACCCCCAGTTCCCGCAACAGCAGGAACACCAGCTCCCCGGCGGCGGGGAAGTCGTCGCGTAGGTACAACCGCTCGCACGGCATGGTGTTGACCATGTGGTGGTCGATGGAAAGCGCGAACACGAACGACGCCTCCGGCTCGGCAAGCAGACGCGGGGACGCGACGTCCACGCTGACGAGCGTGCGCCCCGCGAGCGGCGGCAGTTCCGTCAGAAAGACCTCCTCCGGGTGCAGGAAGGACAGCCGCGCGGGAATTCCCTCGCGGTTGAACGCGTCCGCCTGTTTGCCGAGTTTTCGGAGGGCGAGGACGAGCGCGCGGGCGGAACCGACCGTGTCCGCGTCCGCCGAATTGTGGGTAAAAATCAGAAACCGGTCGCGTTCCCGGAAGAACGCGGCCGCCTCCGATTCAGCTATCCGAATGCTCATCGTGGTACTCCTTGAGGATTTTTGCGATGTCCATCGCCTTTTCGGCGCCATGCTCGCGGCGGAAGAGCAGTTTTGGGGTGACGCGTAGATTGAGCCGCCGCGCAAGTTCCCCCCGTAGGAAGCCGGAAGCGGACTGAATGCCCGCCTCCACCTCCGTATCCGGTCCGAGCACGCTGTAATACACCACAGCCTGTGAAAGGTCGCGGGATACTTGCGCCCCGGTGATGCTGATGAATGCGCGGCTGACGCGCGGGTCCTTGACGGCGCGAAGGATTGCGGTCAGTTCGGTCGCGACCGCCTCGTTGATACGGTCCTGTCGGTAAGCGCCCATCAGCGTTCTACTTCCTCCATGATATACGCCTCAAGTACGTCGCCTTCCTTGATGTCGCCGAATTTCTCCAGCCCGATACCGCATTCGTACCCGTCCGCGACCTCGCGCACGTCGTCCTTGAAACGGCGGAGCGAAGAAATCCTATCCTCGAACACCACGACGCTGTCCCGTAGGACGCGAATGAGCGAATTGCGGGTGATTTTGCCGTCCGTGACGTACGAACCGGCAATCGTGCCGACGTTCGGGACGTGAATGGTCTGCCGCACCTCGGCGTGACCGAGAACGCTTTCGCGGAACGTCGGGGCGAGCATCCCCTTCATGGCCGCCTTGATTTCCTCAATGCAGTCGTAGATGATGCGGTAGGTGCGGATATCGACCTTGTCGCGGGCCGCCGCGTCCGTCGCCGTGCGGTCCGG
>CANQTR010000019.1 GCA_947626805.1 uncultured Clostridia bacterium | reverse complement strand
GGCATTCGGCACAAACTAATCAAGCCTTTCACGCCGCGACATAACGGTAAAGTGGAGCGTTCTCACCGCAAGGACAACGAGGAGTTTTATGCTTCTCACAAGTTTTATTCCTTCGACGATTTCAAAAAACAGTTAGCCGTCCGCCAACGTCAATACAACAATTTTCCCATGCGTCCGCTTAACTGGTTCTCTCCTAAAGATGTCCTCTTTTCTTTTCCCGACTTTGTAACACATCATTGACAAACCTACACAAAGCCGAAATTTTTGCGGAAATTTGCGGCTTTTTGCGGGGACCGTTTTCGCGAAACCCCTTGCAATTTCCCGCCGCCTGTGCTACAATGAAACAAAAAACCGAAAAAGAGGAAGAATACCATGGAACAACTTGCGGCGCTTCCGCCGATGGGCTGGAATGCCTGGAACTACTTCGGATACAGCGACGTGAACGAAAAGGTCATCTACGAGACCGCCGACGCGATGATTGCACAGGGGTTCCGCGACGCGGGCTACAACTACGTCTGTGTCGACGACACCTGGATGGTCCGCGGGCGCGACGAAAACGGCGACCTGCGCGTCAACGAGGAGCGTTTCCCGTCGGGCATGAAGGCGCTCGGCGACTACCTGCACGAACGCGGCTTGCGTTTCGGGATGTACGCCGGCGCGGGGGTGCTGACCTACGCGAATATGGAGGGCAGTTACGGTCACGAGCGGCGGGACGCGCAACTGTTCGCCTCGTGGGGCGTGGATTTGCTCAAGTACGATTTCGGCTACGTCGCCCCCGGCTGTGACATCCGAAACCTGTTCAGCCGTATGGGGCAGGCGCTTCGCGAAACGGGGCGGAATATCCTCTTTTCCGCCTGCTACGGCAAGGGGGACGTCACGGCATGGATGCGCGCGGTCGGCTGTCGGATGTGGCGGCTGTGCGGCGACCTGGCGGACAGCTGGGATTCCATCATGCGGGTCGCGAAGGTCGGCATGACGGTCGGCTCGGTCGCGGGTCCTTGCGGCTGGAACGATTTGGACATGATGGTCGTCGGGCTCAACGGACAGGGCTACGTCGGGAAAATCGGCGGCGGCTGTACCCGCGACGAGTACCAGACGCATTTCGCGCTCTGGTGTATGCTCGCGTCGCCGCTCTTGATGGGGCATGACGTCCGCCACACGACGCCCGAAACGGCGGAAATCCTGCTCAACCGCGAACTCATCGCGATCAACCAGGACCCGCTCGGCGTGCAGGCGTCCTGTCTGCCGACCTGCAGTAACAACGACCTGATTCTCGCAAAACCCCTCGCGAACGGTGACATCGCCTTCTGCATGGTCAACGACACCGACGTGAACAAGAAGATGATTCTCTCCTGGCAACCGTGCGGCTGGGAGGTGAACGACCGCGTCAAATTGCGGGACGTTCTTGGCCACGAGGACCTCGGCGAGTTCACTTGCGGCACCTACGCGCAAGTCCCGCCGCACTGCTCGGTCGTCTATCGGGCGACCCGCCTGTGACGGACGGGCGAAAAAGGTCCGAAAACTTAATTTTTCTGAAAATCTTGCCGTTTCCCCCTTGCAAACGGCGGGGAAATGTGGTAAAATACGGTAGAATCGCGGCGGGGACGCCCTGCCCGCGCGGGAACACGGTTTTGAAAGGAGTCGTTGGGGAATCATGTTTCGGAAAGCGTCGGCGTTGCTTTTGGTTTTCGCATTTGCCGCCTGCCTGCTCGTTTCTTGCGGGAGCGAGCCGGCGTCGCCGTCCCTGCCGTCGCCGTCCGAAGGGGCGGAGAGCGTTTCGTCCGACGGCTCGTCGGCGGGCTATGTGATAGACCTGCCGGGCGAAAGTTCGACCGTTTCCGAAAGCGTTCCGCCGGTGGAATCGTCGGAAACGTCGTCCGAAGTCGTTTCCTACCCCGACCCGGTTTTTCCGGGCGGACAGCTTGAGACCCCGGTCAACCCGGAGGACGACGCGCCGGTGCAGATTTACGCGCTTTCCCAGACGGAAAAGGACGTCCTGCTGACCTACGGCGACATCGACCCGGCGGACCCGGAAACGGCGGAAGCCCTGCAAGAAATACAATCCCTGCTCGACGGTTACGGCAAACGCGTGTCCTTTTGCGCCTACGCGCTCGACGGAAGCCGCGCCGTCACCTATAATTGCGAGGAGAAGTACTTTTCCGCCTGCACGGTCAAAGCCGGGTTCCTGCTCTACTGCTGTCTTGCCATCGAGCAGGGGCTCGCGTCGAAGGACGAAGTGATGTACTACCAGGAAAAATACTACCACAAAGGCTCCGGCAAAATCAAGGATTCCCCCTACGGCACGCCGTACACCCTCGAATATCTCATCAAAGAGTGCCTTCGAATCAGCGATAACGTCGCCTACGAAATGCTCTCGGCGTACTTCGGGCATACCGGCTATAACGAGATGATTGACACCCTCGGTCTGGAACGGTTGCGCCTCGGCAGTTCAATCTGGAGCTATAACATGACCGCCCGCGACCTCGCCATCATCTGGCGGGAACTGTATTTCTACTTTCAAACGGATACGGACATGGCGAATCTCTACTACAATTCCTGCACGAACACCCCGTTCAACTACGCGACCGTTTATTTGAAAGAAAAATATTCCCACAAATCCGGCGACAATTTCGGGAAGAACGCGGTGTATAACGACGGCGCAATCGTCTGGGCGGACCGCCCGTACGTCATCGCGATTCTCAACGCCTCCGAGGGCGAACCGGAGGACGAGGCGCTGGTCGGCGGCATCGTGAAATGCATCAACGACGCCCTCATGAAATAAGGTTACGAAAGGGAAGAACAACATGGCACTCCTGAAAACCGTCCGCAAGGATGACCTGCAGTTTGAAATCTACGACACCCGCGCCGAAGGCGGGCGGAAAGCCGCGTCCGACGGCGCCGCGTGTATCCGCGCCCTGCTGGAAAAGCAACCGTGGGTCAACGTCATCTTCGCCGCCGCGCCGTCCCAGAACGACACGCTCGCCGCCCTCATCCGCGAACCGGGCGTCGACTGGAAACGGGTCCGCGCGTTCCATATGGACGAGTACGTCGGGTTCGGGCGGGAACACCCGCAAAGTTTCGGGCGGTACCTGTTCGAGCACATCTTCGGGAAACTGCCGTTCGGCGAGGTGCATTACCTCAACGGCGCGGCGGAGGACCCGGAAGCGGAATGCGAACGGTACGCGGACCTTTTACGGACCTACCCGACCGACGTCGTGTTCCTCGGGATCGGCGAAAACGCCCACATCGCGTTCAACGACCCGTGGGTGGCGGACCTGAACGACCCGAAACTGGTCAAACTGGTCCCGCTCGACGAGGTCTGCCGGGAACAGCAGGTCCACGACGGCTGTTTCGCGACGCTCGACGACGTGCCGACCCACGCGTTCACGCTGACGGTCCCGGCGCTGGTCGGCGCGGGACATCTGTTCTGCACGGTCCCGTGCGCGACCAAGGCGGAAGCGGTCGTCCGCACGGCGAATTGGCCGGTCGGCGCGGAAGCGCCGGCGACGGCGATGCGGTCGCACCCGGACGCGACCATGTATTGCGACGCGGAAAGCGGCGCGGGACTGCTCTGAACCGCATGGAATTTACGGTAGACGAATCGCACGACGGCGTGCTGTTGCGTTCCTACCTCAAAGGGACTTGCGGGGTGTCCTCGCGGTTGCTGACCCAACTCAAGAAACGCGAAAACGGCATTTCGGTCAACGGCGTGCACGCGACGGTGCGGTATCGGCTCGCGGCGGGCGACGTGGTTTCGCTCGCGCTTGCCGACGAACGGCCGCAAGAGGCGTTCCTGCCGACCCCGTTGCCGGTGAAACTGCTCTACGAGGACGAGGCGTTGCTGGTCGTGGACAAGCCCGCCGGAATGCCGACCCACCCGTCCGCCGGACACGACGGCGACACGCTTGCCAACGCGCTTGCGGACTTCTTCGCGAAACGGGGGGAGCCGTTCGTCTTTCGTCCGGTCAGCCGGCTGGACAGGGACACGAGCGGCGTGCTGACCCTCGCAAAGACCCGCTACGCGGCGGGGAAACTTTGCGAACAGATGCAGGCGCACCGCATTCGCAAGACCTACTTCGCCCTGACCGACGGACTGCCCCCGGCGTCACAGGGGCGCGTCCGCACCGGCACGCGCCGTCGGGCGGAATTCTTCGTCTTGCGGGAGGTCTGCCCGGAGGACGCGCCGGGCGCGCTTCTGACCGTGACCGATTACCGCGTCGCGGAAACGCTCGGGGACGGCGCGGCGTTGCTCGAACTGCACCCGCTGACCGGTCGGACGCACCAATTACGCGTCCAGCTCGCGCACCTCGGCTGTCCGATTCTCGGCGACGGGCTGTACGGTTCGCCGTCCCCGTACCTCGCGCGGCAGGCGTTGCACGCGTCGTCGGTGGAACTGGTCCACCCGCTGACCGGGGAGGACTTGCGGCTGATTTCCCCGTTCCCGCCGGATTTCGCGGAGGCGTTGCGGGTCTTGCGGGAGCGTTCGGCGCACGGAACCTAACGGAAGGGGAGGGATTCGCATCAAACGGAAGAATCGTGCGGACGCGGAATCGCCCGACGCGCCGGAGACCGCCGAACCGAAGAAACCGGTTTGGAAACGGGTCTTGGAGTTTCTTTTTAACCCGCATTTGTTGATTTGTGTCGGAATCGCGTGGTTTTTGACGAACGGCTGGTGCTATCTGTTCGTTTTCCTCGGTACATGGTTCCGTATCCCGTGGCTCGCGGCGGTCGGGAGCGCGTGGGCGGCGTTGCTCTGGCTGCCGTTCACGCCGGAAAAACTGCTGACGCTCGCCATTTCGGTGTTCCTGTTGCGGGCGCTGTTTCCGAAGGACCAAAAGACGTTGCAGGTGCTTCGCCGGGAGGAGGACGCCTTGCGGCGCAAACTGCACGGATGGCTTGCGCGCCGTCGGCGGAAAAAGCAAGCCAAACGGCTCCGCAAAGCGCTCGTCCTGCGCCGGGCGGCCGGCAAACCGCTTTCCCCGCCGCGGGAAGGCAGGAACGAAACGAAAGAAAGCCTGTCCAAAGGGGCGTGACCCCTCCGGGACAGGCTTTTCGCATGCCTTTTTTCAGACGTTCAGCGACGTAATCAGCAGGGCGAGCAGGACGATGAGCTGGTACACGACAAGTATCAGCTGTGTCCGCCCGGTCGGTTTCGGAATGCGAATGCGGAGGATGAACCCAATCGCAATCAGCACCAGCACCAGCCGGAACAGCCAATATACCGGGTGCCCGACCAGCAGATGAATGATGAGCAAAAGCGGGAACACCGGGACCGTGAACGGAATCGGGACGCCGGTGAACTTGTTGCTCTTGAGGTTCGGCGAATCCAGCGCCACTTCCATGTTGAAATTGGCGAGCCGCGTCGCGCCGCAAAACGCGAACAGCAGGTAAATGAGAATGTCGAACGTCCCGTTATAGCCCAGCCAATACGCCATGAAACAGGGCACGACGCCGAAACTGACGACGTCGCACAGGCTGTCGAGCTGTACGCCGTAATAGCGCACGCGTTTCCCGGCGGCGGGGTTCGCGCGGGCGATGCGGCCGTCCATCATGTCGCAAAGCCCCGCGCTTGAGAACGCGACCATCGCGAGCGTGTAATGCCCCTGCTCGATGAGGAAGCAGGAAAGCAGGGCGCAAAGCAGTCCGAGGATGGTCACGAAGTTCGCAAGGTTGTAGTAGCCGATGACGAATCTGTTTTTCATGGGATTCAAACCTCCTAAGTTTCGCGTTGGAACCGCAGTTTCGGCGGGAGCGATTTGCAGGTACGGTAGAGTTTGCAGTAGTTTTCCTGCCGTTCGCGGGCGATTTCGCCGTCCGAAACGGCTTGCAGGATACGACAGCCGTCCTCGCACAGGTGCGTGCAGTGGGAATACCGGCAATGTCCGAGGTAGGGCCGGAATTCCGGGAACAGCTCCGGCAGTTCCTCCGGCAGAAGGCGGGCGCACCGCGACGGGTCGAGCATGGTGAACCCCGGCGTGTCCGCGAGGTAGGTGCCGCCGCCGAGCGGGTGCAGGGACGTGGTGCGGGTGGTGTTTTTGCCCCGCCGGAGTTTGGCGGAAAGTTCGCCGGTCTCGGCGTTCAGCCCCGGAAAGAGGCGGTTGAGCAGGGTGGATTTCCCGACCCCGGACGCCCCGCAAAAAACCGACGTTTTTCCCCGCAAATGGTCAAAAAGCGCGCCGGCGCCGACCTTTCCGCGTTCGGAAATCCGAAAGACGGGGTATGGCGTTTTGCGGTAGACGGATTCGAGCGCCTCCGCGCCTCCCAGTTCGCATTTCGTCAGCGCGAGGACCGGCTGAATGTTCTGCTTTTCCGCGAGCACGGTCAGCTCGTCCAGTACGAACAGCGACGGCGCGGGCGACGCGACCGCGACGACCAGCACCAGCAGGTCGACGTTCGCGACCGGCGGACGCACGAGGCAGTTGACGCGTTCCTCGATATCCCGAATGAATCCGCTTCCGTCCCCGTGGGATTCGACGGAGACCCGGTCGCCCGCAAGCAGTTTGTACCCGTCCTTTCGGATACCGGACCCCGCCCGGCATTGCAGGACGCCTTCCGCGGTTTCCACCAGGTACAACCCGTTCTGCCCGCACAATACCAGCCCGCGCGACAACCCCTCACCAGAGTTTGGCATAATTCACGGCGTACAGCGTTACCGGTTCCGCCGCGTCGTCGTCGAGGGGGACCAAAGTCCCTTCCTCGACGCTTTGGGCGACCATTTTCGTGTCCTCGGTGATTTGCGGGTTGGTTTCCGGGTGGATATTGTACATTTGCAGGAACGAAATGAGGGAATTCGGGTCGCTCGGCAGGTAGATGCCTTGTGGGACGTTCCCGTATACCGTCGCGGTGTACGCGATCCCCAGCGCGTCGAGTTTCGCTTGCGCTTCCGGCAGGCTCATCGGCGAAAGGCGCGGCATCTTCACGGCGGGACGGCTGACGGTCAGCGTGATCTCCGTACGGGCGGGCAGGGTCGCGCCGGGTTTTTCGGACATGGCCGTGACCGTGTAATCCCCGTCCTCGGCGAGAACGTACTCGATGCGCGTCGTGTACAGCGCGTATTCGCACCACTTGACCGCGTCCTCCACGGACGCCCCGACGCAATTCGGCAGTTCGTCCCCGTTTGCCGTGGAGGCGGTCCGCCTGCACAGGTAGACGACAATCATGTCGCCGTACTTGTAATCCTCCCCGGCGGCAGGCACCGTCCGCGTGACCTGGTCGTCAAACAGGACGTTGAGGCTCGGGTCGGTCTCGTAATCGAACCGAATCAGGTTCACGTCCACGCCGCCCCGCTGTAACAGCAATTGCGCCTCGCCCTTCGTGTACCCGACGAGGTCCGGCATAGCCTGCAGGGATTCGAGCCTGTTGACGACGACGGAGGTGAAATGAAAGACCAGTTCCCCTTGCGACGGATTCGCCTTTTTCGTCTGATTCGGGGCGGGTTCGGTCGACAGGATGACGCCGTCCTCCTTGTCCGGGTTGCTCGTGTAGGTGACGGCGTCGTCGTCGATGACGAACGTCTGCCCGTAGGTGCCGTTCAGCAGGCGCGTTCGAAGTTCCTCGCTGTACTGTTCGCCGATGATGTTCGGGAAGCTCGCGTTGACCTCTTCTTCCGTGGACGTGAAGTTCCGCAGGAACGCGACGCCGAGCATCACGCCGACAACCAGCGCGACGACCATGAACGGGATGAAAATCCCCAAAATGACCGGGAACATGGTCCCGCTGTGGGCGGAGCGCCGTTTCTTTTTCTTCTTTTGCGCGGTCTTTTGGTTCGCCTGCTCCTGCTTCTGCTGTTCCCGTTCCCGCTCGGTGATGGTCTTTTTGCCGAGCGATTGGGCGATTTCCTCCTCGCCGTAGGGGGTGATCTCCGCCGTGTCGATCATGTCGATGGAAACGACGTTCGTGTCCCCGATGGACGACGTGCCTTCGCCGGAGAGGGAGAAGATGACGTCCGGGTTCCGAAGCACCCATTCGATTGCCTTGGACATCGAGTGCGCGGACCGGAATCGCTCGGCGGGGTTCTTCATCATCGCCTTGAGGATGATTTGCGACACCCCGACCGGAATGGAAAGCACGAGGTCGCGCGGATTCGGCGGCTCGTCGTTGACCTGCATGGCCGCGACAGCCATCGGGCTGTCCGCCTTGAACGGGAGCGTCCCCGTGACCGCCTCGTACAGCAAAATCCCGACCGAGTAGATATCCGAGCAGGCGTTGGTTTCCCGACCGCTCGCCTGCTCCGGGGCGATGTAGTAGACGGTCCCGACCGCTTTCCCGCTCCCCGGGACGGCGGAGGTCGGGATTTTCGCGATGCCGAAGTCCATGACCTTGATTTCGCCGTTCTTCTGCAGGATGATGTTTTGCGGCTTGATATCCCGGTGAATGACCCCCTTGCTGTGGGCGTGTTCGAGCGCGCGGAGGATTTGCAGGACGTAAATGCACGCCTCGTTCCACGGCAGGGCGCCCTTGTTGTCGAGGTATTCGCGGAGGGTAATACCGTCGATGTACTCCATGACGATGTACTTGATGTCCGGGTAGATTGCCACGTCGTAGATGCTGACGATGTTCTTGTGGGAGAGCATCGCGACCGCTTTGGATTCGTCGATGAAACGGTGTTCGGCTTGTTCGTTGCCGTTGTACTCGTCGTTGAGGATTTTGATGGCGACGGTGCGGTTCATGACGAGGTCCTGTGCCCGCAGGACGCAAGCCATTCCGCCTACGCCGACGAGTTCGAGGATTTTGTATCGCTTATCCAGCACCTTGCCGATATAGTTGGTGTAATCGTTCATAGGTTCCTTTCAGCCTTTCCGTTCAGTCTTCGAGCAGGATGGCGGTGATGTTATCCAGTCCGCCGTGCCGGTTCGCCCGCCGAATCAGTTCGTTGACCCGTCCGCGCAGACCGGGCGGACCCTTCCAGCCGCGTTCGCACCCGCTTCCGTCGACCACCGACGCGAGTTCCTCCGGCGGGAGCATATTGTACAGCCCGTCCGAGCAGAGCAACGCCCGTTCGAACGGCGGGACGCGGTAGAAATCCGTTTCGACCTCCTCGCCTTCGCCGAGCGCCCGGAGAATGATGTTGCGTTTCGGGTGTCCCGGCGCCTCCTCCGGGGTGATGACCCCGCGGTCGACCAGATACTGCACATAGGAATTGTCCCGCGTGACCGCGCGGAACCCGTCCTTGTCCTGCACGTACAGCCGGCTGTCGCCGACGTTGACCGCGAAATCCCCGCGGTCGCACCGAAGGAACGCGACCAGCGTCGTGCCCATGCCCTCCAAATCCGGGTCCTCCGCCGCGCGGCGGTAGACCTCGGCGTTCGCGTCGTTCACCGCCTGCCGAAGAAGGGATTCGACCGTCTGCTCGTCTATTCCGTCGGACGGACGGCGGGCAAACCCGGAACGGACCGACGCGCAGAACGTGCGGACCGCCGTTTCGCTCGCGACATTCCCGCCGCGCGCGCCGCCGACCCCGTCGCAGACGACGGCGAGCGTGTATTCGCTTCGGTTTTGCAGGGCGTAGGAATCCTGATTGGACTTGTACCGTTGTCCGATGTCGGATTTTCCGTAGCCTTTCAAGAGGGACGCCCTCCTTTCGTCAAAAGGTTCCCGTTTTTGCGCTTCACCGCGTTTCCCGGTTCGCCCGCAGCTGTCCGCAGGACGCGTCGATGTCCCCGCCGAGCCGCCGGCGGACCGTCGTGCCGACCCGATAGACCCCTTCCGTGATTTGCGCGAACGCTTCTATCGCCTGCCGTTCGCTGTGGCGGAACGCCTTTTCGCGTATCGGGTTGACCGGAATCAGGTTCAGGTGCGCCAGCCGACCCCGCAGCAGTTTTCCGAGCGCGTGCGCGTCCTCCGGCGTGTCGTTGACCCCGGCAATCAGCGCGTATTCGTAGGAAATGCGCCGCCCGGTCGCCGCCGTATAGCGGTCGCACGCCGCGAGCAGTTCGCGAAGGCTGTATTTCCTTGCGACCGGCATGATTTCCCGCCGCTTTTCGTCCGTCGGGGCGTGCAGGGAGACCGAAAGGGTCAGCTGCAGGTCCTCCTTCGCCAGCCGGTCCATCTGTTCGACCAGCCCGCAGGTGGAAAGCGAGATGTGCCGCATACCGATTCCGAGCACCTCTTTCCGGTTGACCAGCCGCAGGAAACGAAGAACGTTGTCGTAATTGTCGAGCGGTTCGCCCATGCCCATCAGCACGATGTTCGAAACCTTTTCCCCGGTCTCCTCCTCCGCCCGCCGGACCTGCAGCAGCATTTCCGACGGCTCGAGCGACCGCACCAGCCCCGCTTTTGTGGACGCGCAGAACGCGCACCCCATGCGACAGCCGACTTGCGTGGAAATGCAGACCGTGTTCCCGTGGCGGTAGCGCATGAACACGCTCTCGACCGCCTCCCCGTCCTGCAGGGCGAACAGGAACTTGACGGTCCCGTCGAGTTTGGAAACCAGCTTGCGTTCCGTTTCCATCCCGCGAATCTCCGCCGTTCCCTCCAGCGTTTCGACGAAACGGGCGGGCAGGGTCGTGATGTCCCGAAAGGACCGCGCCCCGTTCGCAAGCCCCAGCGCCAATTGCCGCCCCCGGAACGGTTTTTCCCCGTGCGAAACGGCGAATTGCTCCAGTTCCTCCGGGAAAAGGGAGAGCAAATCGGTCTTTTCCATCAGTCGTTTCCTTTCCGCATCTTTGCGGCATAGAACCCCTCGCAAGCCTCTCCGTTCGGCAGGAAGGTCTTTTCCGCCTCCAGCGAGAACGACGGGTGCGTTTCGAGGAACGCGCGCACCTGTTCGCCGTTTTCCGCCCGGTTGAGCGTGCAGGTCGAATACACCAGCACTCCGCCCGCACGGACGTAATTCGCCGACGTTTCGAGGATACGCCGTTGCGTTTCCGGCAGTTCCGCGAAGGCGGACGGCTCCTTGTAGCGCAATTCCGGTTTCGCGCCGAGCGTTCCCAGCCCGGAACACGGCACGTCGCACAGCACCCGGTCCGCTTTTCCGGCGAGCGACGGGACGAAGGTCCGCGCGTCGCGCTCCTCGGTTTCGAGAATGGTCAGCCCGAGCGTTTCCGCGCTCTTTTTGAGCAGGGAAAACTTGTTCCCGTGCAGGTCCGAGCAAAGCACGCGCCCCCGGTCCCGCATATCCATCGCCGCGCCGAGCGCTTTCCCGCCCGGACAGGCGCAAACGTCGAACACGGTCTCGCCCGGTCGCGCGCCGAGCAGCCGCACGGCGTATTGCGAGCCGTACCCCTGTATCAGGTACGCCCCGTCCGCCGCCTCCCGGACGACCCGCGCGTGCAGGGAAGGGGAGCGGACGGTCAGCATTTCGCCGTCCCGTTCCGCGTCGAACTTTTCGCAAAGCGCGTCCGCGTCGCCCTTAAGCGGGTTGACCCGCAATCGCAGCGGTTGCCGAACCCCGAAGGACGCCAGAATGTCCTCCCAATCGTCCGGGTATTGCGCCCGAAACAGGTCCGCGACCCCGTCGCACACCGAATACCGCACGGCGGCGGGCTGTTCCGCCAACCCCTTCGCCGCCTCTGCCTTTTCCCGGCAGAGCGCGCGCAACACGGCGTTGACGAACCCGGCGCGCCTTTCCCCGAACAGCTCCTTCGCGAGTTTCACGCTCTCGTCGCAGGCGGCGCTGTCCGGCACGCGGTCCATATAGAAGATTTGATAGACGCCCATTCGCAGGATCTGCCGCACGCCGCGCTCCGGCTCCCGCGAACACCGCCGCGAAAGCAGGAAATCCAGCGCCCGCCGTTTTTCGGTCACGCCGAACACCAGCGCCGTCGCGAACGCCGCGTCCCGCTCGGACAGCCCGCGCGCGTTCCCCAGCGCGAGGTTCGCGAACGCCCCGTCACGTTCGACGCGCTCCAGCACCCGATAGGCGGTCTCCCGCGCCGCGTCATGCATGGAACCGAAGCCCCGCTTTGTCCCGAAGTCCGTTCCAGAAACCGAAAGCGTCCATTTTTCCCTTGCCTTCCGGCTGTACGACCGTCAGCAGGACGCTCCCGTCCGCGCAGGCGACTTCGACGCCGTCCTTCCCGGCGGAAAGTACGGTCCCCGGCTCGCCGCGCCCGTCCGAAACGCGTGCGGCAAGCAGTTTGACCCGTTTCTCCCCCAGCAATGCGAACGCGGTCGGGGCGGGGGAGAGGGCGCGAATGCGGTCGTAGGTCTGCTTTGCCGTTTCGCGGAAGGAAACGAACAGGTCGCCCTTTTCCAGTTTCGCCGCGTAGCAGCTTTCGCCGCTCTGCTTCCGGCGCGGGACCGTCCCGGCTTCCGCGAGGTCCAGAAATTCTTTCAGCGCGTCCGCACCGAGGGCGCAAAGCGCGTCGTGGTATTCCCCGCCGGTCATTTCCGGGGGAATCTCCATGGATTTCTGCAGGATGATGTCCCCGGTGTCCAGCCCTTCGTCCATAACCATCATCGTCACCCCGCCGACCGTGTCGCCGTGCAGGATTGCCCGCTGAATCGGCGACGCCCCGCGCCAGCGCGGGAGCAGGGACGCGTGAACGTTCACACAACCCAGACGCGGTATCGCAAGCACCGACGCGGGCAGCAGCTTCCCGTAGGCGGCGACGACGAACAGGTCCGCGCCGCTTTCGCGCAGCATGGATTCCGCCTCCGGCGACCGCAGCGTCGTCGGGGTTTCGACCCGCAATCCGGCGTCTACGGCAAGTTTTTTCACCGGCGACGGGGTCAGCGCGTAGCCGCGCCCCTTCGGCTTATCCGGCTGTGTCAGCACCAGCGCGACCTCCTGCCCCGCGTCGAGCAGCGTCCGCAGCGCGCCGCAGGCGAAGTCCGGCGTCCCCATGAAAACCGTTCTCATGCGTGCCCCCTCATTCCGACTCCAGTTCTTCCAGTTCCTCCGGCGTGAGCATCCGGCTCGCCTTATCCACGTACAGCACCCCGTCGAGGTGGTCGATTTCGTGGCAGAGCGCCCGCGCGAGCAGACCCTCCCCGGTCAGCGTGAACGGCTCCCCGTTCCGGTCCAGTGCCTGCACGGTCACCTTCATCGGTCGCTTGACGATACCGCACTCGTCCGGCAGGGACAGACAGCCCTCGCGGTCCTCCTGCTCCCCCTCGGTCGCCGTGATGACCGGGTTGACCAGGTCGATTCTCCCGTCGCCCACGTCGATGACGACCGCCCGCCGCAAAACGCCGACCTGCGGCGCGGCAAGCCCGACCCCGTTCGCCTCCCGCATAGTCTCGTACATGTCGTCGAGCAGGGTGCGGGTGCGTTGGTTCACGCCGTCGAGCGGACGACTGGGGCGGCGAAGCGCCGATTCGTACGCGTCCAGGGTCAAAATATGCAGCAATGCCATGAAAATTCGCTCCTTTTCGTGTGGGAAAGAACGGTTCAGACGACGGCGGGGTTCACGTCCGCCTCCAGACGCGCCGCGCGGGGACATTTCGCAAGCCCTTGCGCGTAAACGTCGGCGAAGAATTCCCGCGCCTTCGCGGAATCCGAGTATTTCAGAATCAATCGTTGCCGGAACCGCCCGCCGACGCGGTATATCCCGCTCGGATAGGGTCCGAACAGACGTAATTTCACGTCCGGCTCGCGTTCGTGCGCCGCCTTGAGCAGCGCCGCGAATTCCTCCGCGAATGCCGAACACACCGCCTCCTCCGGCGCGGACACGCCGAATACCAGCATCGAGCAGAACGGCGGGAATTGCACCGACTTCCGCAACCGAATCTCCGAGTGGTAGAACGCCTCGTAATCCTGCGTCGCCGCCAGTTGCAGCACCTCGTTGTCCGGGTTGTAGGTCTGCAGGATTGCAAGCCCCTGCCCGCTCTTCCGCCCGGCGCGCCCGACCAATTGCGTCACGAGCGAGAAGGTCCGCTCCCCGGCGCGGAAATCGTTCTGGTAGAGCGTGCTGTCGACGGAAATCACCCCGACGAGGTCCACGCCCGGAAAATCCAGCCCTTTCGCGACCATTTGCGTGCCGAACAGGACCTCCGCCTCGCGGTTCTCGAACGCGGAAAGAATGCGGCGGTGGGCGGATTTTTCGCCGGTCGTGTCCGCGTCCAGCCGAAGCGCGCGGACGGTCGGGAACCGCTCCTCCAGTTCCTCCTGCAGTTTTTGCGTGCCGAACCCGAAGTAGCCGATATGTTCGCTCCCGCAAGCGTCGCAGACCTTCGGCAACGGGCGCGTGTAGCCGCAATAGTGGCAGTTCAGCCGCCCCGGACCCTTCCGCGCGCCGTCGTAGGCGTGGTAGGTCAGGGAAACCGTGCATTGCGGGCAGGCGAACACCGCCCCGCACTTCGCACAGGAAACGTGCGAACGGTAGCCCCGCCGATTGGCGAACAGGATTGCCTGCCGCCCGTCGGCGACCGTCTTTTCGAGCGTTTCGCACAGCGCTTTGCCGAGCAGTTTATCCGGGAACGCGTTTTCGTCCCCGCGCAAGTCCTCGACGCGGACCTGCGGCAGCGGCGCGTCGCCGTAGCGTTTCGTGAGCCTGACGAGGGTGTACGCCCCGGTTTCCGCCTTGAACCGGCTTTCCACCGACGGCGTCGCCGACGCGAGCAGCAGCAGCGCGTTGTTCCGCGCGCAGCGGAATCGGGCGACGTCCCGCGCGTGGTAGCGCGGCGACGTTTCGCTCTTGTAGGCGCTTTCCTGCTCCTCGTCGACGACGATGACGCCGAGGTCCCGCACCGGGGAAAACACGGCGCTTCGGGTGCCTAACACCACCCGAATCCGCCCCTCCCGCATGGCGCGGAAGGCGTCCAGCCGTTCCCCGGCGGAAAGCAGGGAATGAATCAGCGCGAGCTGCTCCCCGAACGCGGCGCGGTAGGTGTTCGCCGCCTGCGCCGTCAGGGCGATTTCCGGCAGGAGCAGAATCGCGCTCTGCCCTTTTGCGAGAACGTGCCGGACGGTTTCGACGATGACGCGGGTCTTTCCGCTGCCCGTCACGCCGTAAAGCAGCGCCGCTTGCGGGTCGGGTCGGTCGGCGAGGGACGTCAGGGTCCCGACCGCCGCCGCCTGCTCCTCCGAAAGTGCCGTTTGCGCCGCCTGCGGGACCGGCTCGAGCGTCGACAGGTAATCCCGCTCCACGCGGACCTCCTCCCGCTTCAGCACCCCGCGCTTGACCAGCGCGGACGCGACCGACGCGGACACGCCGCTGTACAGCGACAACTCCCTTTGCGTCGCGAACGGGTAATGGCTCAGCACTTCCAGCACCACCCGCTGCTTGTCGGTCAAACCGCCGTCCTCGCCCATCAAAGCGAGCAGCTGCTCCGGCGGGACGTTCGGGCGAAGGATTTGCTGGGTCTTTTCGTTGATTTGCCGCTTCACCCGCGACCGGCGGGCGACATACCCCGTCCGGCAGAGCGCGCGAAGTCCGTCCGGCGCGTCCTCGCCGAAAACGGAAATCAGTTCGTCCTCCGCCGCCTCCCCCTCGGCGGCGATTGCCCGGTAGAGCGTTTCGAGGTCCTCCCGCAAGGGCTTTTTGGGGGTCTTTTCGGTCAGGACGTAAAAGGTCTCCGTGTGCAGGTTCAGCCCCGGCGGCAGGATTGCCCGCAACGCCTGCCCGAAGGTGCAAAGGAAACGCTCCTTCATGAACAGGCAAAGTTCCAGCAATTCCTCCGGCAGGTCTATCGGGTAATCCAGCACGGACGAAACGGTCTTGACGTTCGGCAGGTCGCACGCGTCCGCGAAATCCGTCGCCAAAGCGCTGACCTGCTTGTTTCCCGCGCCGAACGGGACGACCAGCAGCGTCCCCCGCCGCACCTGCCCGACGAGTTTCTCCGGCAGGCGGTAGGTATACGGGCGGTCCGCGCCGAACGGGACGTCCAGCAGCCGCACGCGGACGAACGCGGGGGAGGGGTCCTCCTGTCTCACGTTTCCGACGGCGGGGTGATTCGATACTCCCCGGACGCGAGCTTGCTGACCGCGACGGAAACGGGGTTGCGGACCTCGTAATCCGCGAACGCGCTCTTCGGCAGGAACTCCAGTTCGCGGTGCTTTTCCGCGTACTCGTTCTCCTCGAGCATCTTTTCGGTGATATGGCGGGCGCACTTCGCGGTCGCGATGACCAGCGCGTAACGGTTGACCTGACCGTGCGTCAGGTCCTGAATCGAAGGATATAACATGTTCTCTCTGCCTTTCGCTGTCTTAGGTGGTTTCCTGCTTTTGTATCTGTTCCTGCAAAACGGAGGTCTCCTCCGCGCAGCAGATGATGTGTTCGCTGTCGGTAATCAGCACCGACCGGGTCTTGCGGCTCCCGGACACGTCGATGACCCGTCCGGCGTTCTTCGCGTCCTGCACCAGCCGCCGCACCGGAAGCGAATCCGGGCTGACCAGCGCGACGACGCGGGACAGGCTGACGTAGTTTCCGCCGCCGAGGTGCAGCATTTCCATCTCTTTCGCCTCCCGCTTTTCCTATTCGATGTTCTGGACCTGCTCGCGTATCTTTTCGACCTCGTTCTTCGCCGCAAGCACCAGTTTCGTGAACCGGAGGTCGGCGGATTTCGAGCCTATCGTGTTGCATTCCCGGTTGATTTCCTGTGTCAGGAAATCCAGCCGCCGACCGACCGGCGCGTCCTCGCGCAACAGTTCCCGGAACTGCCGCAAATGACTGTCCAGCCGGGCGACCTCCTCGCTCACGTCCGCCTTGTCGGCAAGGACGGCGCATTCGGTCAGCAGGCGGCTTTCGTCCACCGGCACCTGCCCGAGCAGTTCCTGCACGCGGTTCCGCATGCGCTCGTTCGCCTCCGCGACGACTTGCGGCAGCAGCGTTTCGACCTCCGAACGCATGGCTTCGAGCGTTTCGATGTGCGAAAGCAGGTCCTCCGCCAGTCGGCGCCCCTCGGTTTCCCGCATCTCCGTGCAGAGCGCGAACGCCCGCCTTGCGACCGGTTCGACCGCCGCCCAGACGGCGTTCATGTCCTCGTCCGGCGTCGTCTGCAGGAAACTGTCCGGTTTCGCCGCGACGGTCTGCACCGTGACGTCGCCGCCGAGCGAGAATTCCCGCTGCATCTGCCGCAGCAGCCGGACGTAGCTTTCCACGAACGTCCGATTGAGCGAAAGTTCGACGTTCCCGCCGCCGACCGGTTCGACGGTCAGGTTGACTTCCAGTTTCCCGCGCGAGAAACAGGCGGACGCGAGCGACTTGAGTTTTTCCTCCAGCGCCCCGTACAGCCGCCCGGTGCGGACCGAAAGGTCGAGGTACCGGCTGTTGACCGAACGCACCTCCACCTGAATATCCCATTCGCCGGAACGTTCCCGTTCCCGACCGTAGCCGGTCATGCTTTTGACCATGCCCGCACGCTCCTTTCCGCGTTCACTTCCGCATTCGGTTCTTGCATTTTTTGATGTAGAGCAGGGAAATGCGCGCGACGGCGACGTCGTAGACCGCCAACGTCGCGTTTCCGAGCGCGAGCAACGCCCCGTAGAGCCATTTCGCCGTCCCGACCTCCGCGTCCAGCCCCGCAAGTTCGCCGAGCAGCAGCGCGGAAAGGACCAGAAACGCGTTGAAACAGACGAGTTTGACCGCCCACCGCAACGGGCGCACGCGCAACTTATCCAAATAGACCTTCAAGACCGGGTAGTACCCGAAAAACAGCGCGAACGTCACCGTCGCGATACGCATCGGGAACAGCAGCAGCGACAGCACCGCCGACACCGCGAACACCCCGAACGCCCACCCGGCGCCCAACTCCAGCACGGCGACCATCACCGCGAAGGACGCGAGCGCGGCGGCGGACAGTTCGACGACATCGATGAGCGAGCCGAGCGTCAGAATGACGACAGCCAGCGCGGAGAGCATCCCCGCAAGGGCAATCCGCCCGCTTTTTTTCCGCCGGTCCATTCGCCTTTTTCCCTTCCATAAATTATATATACGCACCCGTGCGCGGGCGGATTCAGCACCGTCCGCCGTTGCACAGGCAGTTCATGCACATCATCGTCGAGCACAAATCGCACATGTCGCACCCCTGCCCGTTCTGAACGGTCGTCGTGTACGGGCTTTGCGCCGCCCCGCCGTTGAGCCGCTGCAGGAAGGCGCGGTACTCCCCGTTGTACGGGTCCATCGAGCAGGCAGTCTCGATTTCGCTCCGGGCGTCCTGCAGCCAGCCTTTCTGATAGAGCAGGACCCCGTTGAGGAAGTGCCATTCGGCGTTCCTGTCCCCGACGGACACCCGGTTGAGCAGGTTTTCCGCCTCCGCCGTCCGCCCGTTGTTGAGCAACTGCCGGACGCGCGCGTACTCCGTGCTGCCCGTATAGGACGACCCCGACGAATACGACCCCGACGAGGATTGCCCCGACGCCCCGCCGTTCGCCCGCATCTTCTGCACCTCGTCGTAAGCCTCGTTGATTTCCTTCATCTTCTCCGCCGCGAGGTTCGCGAGGGGGTTATCCGTGTAGTTGTCCGGGTGGTACTGCTTGACGAGCGCCCGGTAGGCTTTCTTGATTTCCGCGTCCGTCGCGTCCGGAGTGACGCCGAGGACCTTGTAGGGGTCAGACATGGGTTGCTTCTCCTTTCGTCCGTCGGGCTTGCGCTTGCCGAATCGCCTCCCGACCGCCGAGGTCGCTGATATTGAACAGAATGCGGTCTATCCCGGTCAGGTTCGGTCCGCACGCGAGGGCGTAGGTGCGGGAAAAGACGTTGAGGCTGTCCGCGAGCGTCTGCCGAATCTCCGCCTCCCGCGCGAGGGCGTTCTCCACCGAGCCGTAGCACGCGAGGAACGGGTTGTAGTTCCCGCTTTCCCCGTCCTCCGGCAGGTCGTCGTAGGCGTCGATGAGGTAGATGAACCGCCCGATGTGGTAGCCGCATTGCGCGGCGATGTCCCGCTTTTCGCCGGTCAGCCCGCTGCAGGCGACGTCGCGCAGGATACGCCCGAAACAGTCGGCGGTGCGGTCGGGCGAGGGGCAGTTTTGCGCTTCCAATGCGCGAAGTTCCTCGATAGGCGCGCGAATGCACCGTTCGAGCGCCTCGCCGTCCGCGCAGACGCGTCGGCTCTTCTTGCGGATACGCCGGAAGAACGGGGCGAGCAGACGCTTGCCGAACCGCCGGACGCCCGTTTCGTCCCGCAGGTCGTCCTCCCACTTGTAGTAGGCGAACAGCCCGAACGCGGACGCGGTGAACGAAAACACCTCGTCGCACACCAGCACCGGCTTTTTCCGCAGTTTATACGGACAGCGCGCGTTCCGCACGGTCGGTTCCGCGCCGCAAAGCGACAGCCGGAGCAGGCTCAGCGCCGTAAAATCGTAACTCAGGAAGAACCGGGAAACGTGGCTCAGGCGCTTGCCGCTGTACCGGCAGAGCCCGCAGTAGACCGCGTCGTAGAAATTCGCTTCCTTCACGAGCAGTTCGTTCCGGACCGGGCGAATATAGCCGAACACCCACACTCCTCCTATCTGAAGGTGAGGGGAGTCGAACCCGTGCCGGTTTTCCCCGGCTGATTCGCGCTCATGCTTCGTCAAAGCCCTTGACAATATGTTCCATATTCTCTTCGGGCTTTTCCTCGCCTGAACACAAATCCGCTCGGCGAAAACTGCTTTGCACTTCACGCGGAGGGATTTTCGAGGGATTTTGCGTGCGACCGAGGAAAGCCTCTCTATCGCATAGCGACGGGCAAGGCGACAACGGTCGAGCAGAAAAGAACCGGAAAAACCCTGCGTGAAGCGGTACGGGTTCGGCTCCCCTCACCTTAACAATTGATTATAACACAAAAATTCGCAAAACGCAACCGTTCCCGCAAAAGAAATTTGAATTTTTGTCCGTTTTTCCGGTGAATTTTTTGCGACGGGGCGGGAAATGGCGAAAAAACTTTTGCCGGAAAGGAAAAATTTTGCCGGAAAGGAAGTGTTTTTTCGATTTCGGGCGTATAAAAGAAATAGAAAAGACGGGTCCTGTCGAAACGGCGGGCGTGAAAGGGGTGTGCGACGTGAAAGAGGTCACTTTGCGGCGGGAAGAGATGTTCCTTTGCCCGCAGGCGTTCCGCACGGCGGATACGGCGGGTCGGGTCCGACCGGTCGAACCCTGCCCCGTGCGAACGGAATACCAGCGCGACCGCGACCGCATCACCCATTGCAAGAGTTTCCGCCGCCTCATGCACAAAATGCAGGTCTTTCTCGCCCCGGAGGGCGACCATTACCGCACCCGCCTGACCCATACGCTCGAAGTCGCCCAAATCGCCCGCACGATTGCCCGCGCGCTCTGCCTCAACGAGGACCTGACCGAGGCTGCCGCGCTCGGGCACGACCTCGGACACACCCCGTTCGGACATTCCGGCGAGCGCGCGCTCGACCGGCTGTGCAGCGGCGGGTTCCGCCATTACGAGCAGAGCCTTCGGGTGGTGGACAAGCTCGAAAACGACGGGAACGGGCTGAATCTGACGTACGAGGTGCGGGACGCAATCCTGCACCATTCCGGCGAAAACCGCGCGTCCACCTGTGAAGGGCGGCTGCTGAAACTTGCCGACCGTATCGCCTACATCAACCACGACATCGACGACGCCTGCCGCGCGGGACTGCTGAAACCGGAGGATATCCCGAAGGACATCGCCGACGTCATCGGCAGGACCCACAGCGACCGTATCACCACCCTCGTCACGGCGGTCATCGACCACGGTGTGGAGAACGACGTGGGTATGGTCGAACCGTACGGGGAGGTCATGGAGGCTTTGCGGCAGTTCCTGTTCGAGCGGGTCTACCGCCACGCGGTCGCGAAGAGCGAGGAGGAGCGGGTGCACGCGCTCATCGGGTTCCTGTTCGAGTACTTCTGCAAGTCCCCCGCGCGTATCCCGCCGGAGTACCGCAAGTATATCGAGGAGGACGGCGTGGAGCGGGCTGTCGCGGATTATATCGCCGGCATGACCGACCGGTTCGCGATTCACTGCTTCGAGGAGCTGTTCGTGCCGCGCGTTTGGGGCTATTGAGCCGAAAGGAGGGGGCGAATGGCGTACAGCAAACCGTTTCTGGAGGAAGTTAAGCGGCGGACGTCCGCGGTCACGCTGATTTCCCGTTTCGTGCAGTTGCGCCGCGCGGGGTCGAACTGGGTCGCCCGCTGTCCGTTCCACAGCGAAAAAACCCCGTCGTTCACGGTCTTTCCCGCGACGAACAGTTACTACTGTTTCGGTTGCGGGGCGGGCGGGGACGTCATCACGTTCGTCATGCAGGCGCAGGGGCTGGATTACCGCGAAGCCGTCGAACAGCTCGCGTCGGAAGCCGGGGTCCCGGTGGAGGAGGACGGAAGCGTCCAGTCCGCCGGTCCGACGATACGCAAATCCCGCCTGCTGGAAATCAACAAATTGGCGGCGAAATTCTATTACGCCTGCCTGCAAAGCCCGCAGGGGGAGCGCGCGCGGTCCTACCTGCTCGAAAAGCGCCGCTTCACGGAACTGACCGTCCGCCGGTTCGGCATCGGCTACGCCCCGGAAAGCTGGGACGCGCTGAGCAGGCACCTCCTCGCGCAGGGCGTGACGGCGGAGGAACTGACGCTCGCGAACCTCGGCGGCGTCGGGCGGAAAGGGAATCTGTACGACGCGTTCCGCAATCGGGTCATGTTCCCGGTGTTCGACCTGTCCGGCGAGGTCGTCGCCTTCAGCGGGCGGCGGCTGAACGAACAGGACGAGCCGAAATATATCAATACGCGCGATACCCCCGCGTTCAAGAAGAGCCGCGTCCTGTTCGGCATGCAGATTGCGAAGAACCACGCCGAGGAGGGGTTGATTCTGTGCGAGGGCGCGCCGGACTGCATCGCCATGCAGCAGGCGGGCTTTGAAAACGCCGTCGCAACGCTCGGGACCGCCATCACCGGCGAGCACGCCCGGCTGGTCGCCCGTTTCACCAAGCGGGTTTTCCTCGCCTACGACGTCGATAAAGCCGGTCGCGCGGCGACCTTGCGGGGTATCAACCTGCTCGAACAGGTCGGCGTCGGCGCCCGCGTCATCAGCCTCGGCGACGGGGATTCCAAGGACCCGGACGAGTTCATCAAGAACCACGGCGCGGAGGCGTTCCGCGCGAAATTGCGCGA
>CANQTR010000018.1 GCA_947626805.1 uncultured Clostridia bacterium | reverse complement strand
TCGTCAAGGTCGCCTACGACCTCGTCATGTATGTGTTCAATTACTTCGTTCAGCGGGACTTCGTGTTCCGGGAAAAGTCATAGGAGGTCCTTATGCCATCCGCAAGCCTTTTCGGGCTGACCGCGAACGGGTTCCTCGTCGCGCTCGCGTGCGCGCTCGCCCTGCTTGCCGCCTGCCTGTTCGCCGCAAAGACCCGCGCGGTCGATTGGCGGCGGCTGCTGGTCGCCTCCCCCTTCGCGCTCGCGTTCGGTTTCGCGGGGGCGCGGCTGTTCTATGTGGGGTTCAACCGTGCGCTGTACCGCTCGTGGGCGGAAGTATTCGCCTTCACGGACGGCGGATATTCGCTGTTCGGGGGAATGTTTGGGGCGGGTTTGGCTGTCGCCGCCGTCTTTCTGCTCCGTCGGGAACGGAAACAGCTCCTGCCGGCGCTGGACGCCGCCGCGTTCGGCGGTGCGCTCGGCATCGCGGTCGGGCGGTGGGGCAACCTGCTCAACCAGGAATGTTTCGGGGATTTCGTGCAGTCCCCCGCCTTGCGGCGTTTCCCGTTCGCCGTGTATATCGACCTGTACGACGATTATTGTGTCTCGCTCTTTCTGCCGGAAAGCCTGCTTTGCCTTTGCCTGTTCCTCGTCCTGCTGCCGAACCGCTCGCGGGACGTGCGCCCGGGAAGTACGCTGTTCTGGTTTTTGACGTGGTATTGCGGCGCGCGGGTGGTAATTGAAAGTATGCGGCAGGACAGCATGTATATCGGGTTCGTGCGCATCTCGCAAGTGATTGCGGCGCTGACGCTGATTGTGCTGTTCGTCCTGTTGCTCGTTCGCAAAGCGCGCTTCATGGGGTTCCGCGCAATCGATTTCGGCGCGTGCGTGGCGTTTTTCGCCGCCGTCGGGACCGGTTTCTGGGCGGAATTCTACATGGGGTCGGAATCGCGGGTCGGCAACCTGCTGTTGCTCGCCGGCGCGGCATTCGCGCTGAGCGGTATCCTGACGGCGGAATATTTCGCGCTCCGGTGCGAACGCCGTCGTCGTTTCCCCGCCCCCGCGTGACGGGGTTTGCAAGCGGGGCGTTGTCGGGGCTTTGCCCCGCCCCGGACTGCACATCGTGCAGTCCTTTCAAGGAACTTTTCAAAAAAAGTTCCCTAAAATCCTTCAAAAACTTTTCAAAAAGATACGCCTGTACGAGCCGGACAGGCAGGACGCAAAAATTTCCAAAAAACGATGGAAGGCAGTGCGACGCGCACTGCCTTCCATCGTTTTTTATGCGAGTTTCGTTACGGTCAGGGAAAGCCGCCGCGCGTCCGCGTCGTACACAACGGCGAGCATTCGTTCCCCGTCCAACCGCGCGACATACGGCGAACCGCCGTCCGACGGGACGCCGAGCGTCCGCAAATACCCGTCCAGCCCGTCCGCCGGAAATTCCGCAAGGTAGACCGTCGTCGCCGACCCCGTCTGCCGCACGGACAGCACCTCGCCCTGTTCGGGCGACGCGACCCCGGCGAACAGCTCGTCGTCCGGCCAACCGTCCAGCGTTCCGCCGCTTCCGCCGCGAATCAACAGCACCACAATTGCGACGGCGACGACCAGCGCCGCCGCACAGGCGCACAGCCCGACGCGCCCCCCGCCGGTCCTTAAAAATTTCAGCAGTTTTTCCTTACGGGAAGGCGAACGGGGCGCGGGATTCGGCGCCGACGGCAGGTTTTCAGACGCTTGCGGTTCCGGCAGGTCGACCACCGGGGTGTTCATTTCCGCCGCCATCGTTTCAGAACTTCTCCTGCCGCCACTTGACGATGAACAGCGCCGCCGCACCGCCGACCGCCACGAACGCGATGACCAGCGCGACGATAAGCCCGGCATACGAATGTCCTTCCTCTTCGCTCGGCTCGGACAGCTCCACGCCGGTGCTGAACGCCGGGAGGGACTCCGTGACGTCGCCGCTGCTCTCGGAGGACGTATCCCCATACGCCTCCGTCGCGTGGACGACGACCGCCTGCAGATTGGACTGCTCGTACGCCATCGGCACCGTCCAGCCGTCCGACTGGATCCCGCTCCGTCCGACGGACTGCAGCTGCTGTTTATCCCCGACCTTCTTGCTGATCATCAACTCGGTCACGCGACCGATATACGACATGCCGAGGTCCTTCATCTCGAAGGAAATCATCGACCCCGCCGGGAAACCGAGCGTGTCCGGCACGGTAAAGCAAAGGAAGGATTCGTTGCCGGATACCCCGTCGTTCTGCAGGGAATTTTTGATTGCGTCATAGGTGCCGCCGCTCGTGACCGCCGTCGCGTCGAGCAGGACGAAATCCCGGTCCGTCGGGAACCCCGTGACCTTCTGCCCCGCCGGAATATACCACCGGACGAACGTTGCCTCCAGCACGACGTACTTGCAGTCGGATGCCGTCAGGGTGTTGATTTTGTCGAAAACGCTCTTTTCGACCTTTTTGCCCCGCACGTCAATCGTAATGTTGCCGTCCGCGCCGGCGGTCCAGTTGACGTTCCCGGAATTCACCGTGTCGGACGTGACGTCCTTTTTCTTGAAGGAGATACTGACGGTCATATCTTTGGCGATATTCTGCAATTCATACGTCCCGCCGGAAATGTTGACCGCACTGCCGTCCACAAGGAACGCGTCAAGCTCGTAATCCGCCGTCGGCGTGACCCAGAACGTCAGCGCCTTCCCGGCTTCGACCTCGACGGACTGCTGCTGACCGGCGGCGATATCCGTCCCGCCGACGCTCACGGCTCCGCCCTCGGAAACGCTGACCGACACATGGAACTTGCCGGGCATCTGTTCCGCCGGGACGAAAAACGCCTCCATCGTCGTCAATTCCGTGACCCGAAGCGGGAAACTCGTCGAAAGCTGCCGCGAAACGCCGTCCTGAACCAGTTTTTCGAGCGCGTAACCGGTCGCCGCGGAAAACTGAAACTGCACCCGCTGCCCGGATTGGTCGGTATTCGAAACCCAGACCGACTGTGTGACCGTACCGTCCGCGGTCCCCGTCACGGCGGTCCCGTCGACCGTGACCGTGCCGGCGCCGTGCACCGTGACCCTCACTTCGACCTGGTCATACGCGCCGGACGACGAAGACCCGCCCGACGAATCGTTCGACGACGACGAACCGCTCGACGACGAACCGGCGGGCGACTCCTCGACGGTGATGATTACGGTGTAATCGGACGTGACGCTGGAAATGGAATAATTCTCCGCGCTGCCGGGAATCGGCAGACCGTACGCCATCACGCTACGCACCTGATAGCCCTCGTCGGCGACCACGCGGAAGGTCACGGACTGCCCGTCGTCCACCTCGACCGACGTCGCGGACGTATCCGAGCCGTTGAAATAGACCTGAACGTGCTCGCCCTGTATGCGAACCGTATGTTTTCCGGTCGGTTCCGCCGAAGAACTGCCGGAGGACTCCGACGGAGCTTCCGAGGAGCCGGTGCTTTCCGACGGCGCCGAACTTTCGCCGGACGAATCGCCCGACGAACTCCCCGAAGATTCCGAAGTGCCGGGGTCCGCCGGTTCCGCCAGAACGCCCGCCGTCACCGCAAACAGCAGCAGCGCCGCCAGCAGAAGGGACAGGCTCAGTTTGACATATCGGGTCATGGAATTTCCCTCCAAACCTTTCAAAAAGGATTTTTCTAACGATAAAAACGGTTGTCCAGAATCGTTCTTTTTATTTTAGCACGTTCGCGGACCGATTCAAAGGTATAAATTGAAAACAAATTATGAACGGGCGCTTACCGTTCGACGAAATACGCCCGATACCACACCAGAAACATGAACACGCACCAAATCTGTTTCCAGTTGTCCCGCTTGCCGCGCCGATGTTCGTCGAGCAGTTGCAGCAGGCGGTCGGTACGGAAAAATTTCGCCGCGTAATCCGAGGAGAACGCCTCGCGCACTTCCTCCGCGTACCGGTCCTCCCGCAGCCACGCGCGGACCGGCACCGGGAACCCCAGCTTCTTCTTACGGGCGACCGCGCCGGGGATATGCCGTTCCGCCGCGCGCCGCATGGCGACCTTTGTCTCCCCGCCGCCGACCCGGTACCGCGCCGGGATGCGCGACGCGAGGGCGAACACCTCGCGGTCCAGAAACGGCACCCGCAATTCCAGGCTGTTCGCCATGCTCATCTTGTCCGCCTTCAGCAGGATATCCCCCATCAGCCAGGTGTGCATATCGATGTACTGCATTTTGGTCACCGGGTCCATCCCGCGCAGCTTTTCGCGGTAGGGCGCCGTCAGCGCCGCCGGGTCGCCGCTCCTGCCGTCGTAGTCCAGCAGCAGGCGTTTCTTGTAGGCTTCGCTCATCAGATTGGTGTTGCCGATGTACCGTTCCTCGATTGGGCGGGACCGCCGAATCAGGAAATTCGCCCCCCGCATACGCGGAAAGCACTCGCCGACCTTCCCAAGCCCCCGGCGAAGGAACGCGGGCAGCCTGTCGTACCACGAAACCGTGTACGGTTCCCGGTAGACGTTGTACCCGCCGAAGAACTCGTCCGCGCCCTCGCCGGACAAACAGACCTTCACGTCCCGCGCCGCGTCCCGGTTCAGGAAGTACAGCGCCGCGCCCGCCGCGTCCGCGAGCGGCTCGTCCATATGGTACTGGATTTTCGGCAGGGCCTCCCAGTACTCCTCCGGGGTGATTTCGCACACCCGGTTCCGCACCCCGATTTCCGCCGAAAACGCCTTTGCGTACTCGGCCTCGTTGTAGCTTCGGTCGGCAAAGCCCACCGTGAAGGTCTTGTCCACGTTCGCGATACACGCGACGTAACTGGAATCCACGCCGGACGACAGGAAGGACCCGACCTCCACGTCGCTGATTTTGTGCGCCCGGACCGAATCCGCCATGACGCGGTCGATTTCGTCCACCCAATCCTGCTCCGACGGCGCCTCGTCCGGCGAAAAGACCGGCTCGAAGTACCGCTCGACGGTCAGTTCCCCGCCTTTCCGGCGCAGGCGGTGCCCGCCGGGCAGTTTATACACCCCGCGGAAGAAGGTCTCGTTCCCTGGCGAATACTGGCAGGACAAATAGAGCGGAAGTTGTTTTTCGTTGCATTCCTTGCAGAATCCGGGGTGCGGCAGGAACGCCTTGATTTCGCTCGCGAACAGGAACTGCCCGTCCCGGTCGTAATAGTAGAACGGCTTGATGCCGAACGGGTCCCGCGCGGCGAACAGCGTCTGCTCCGCCCGGTCCCAAATCGCGAACGCGAACATCCCGCGCAAATGCTCCGGCAGGGATTCGCCCCACGCCTCGTAGCCGTGCAAAAGCACCTCGCTGTCCGAATGGGTGCGGAACGTATGCCCCGCGCCGATAAGTTCCTCGCGCAATTCCCGATAATTATAGATTTCCCCGTTGAACACCAGCACCAGCCGCTCGTCCTCGTTGTACAGCGGCTGTGCGCCGCCCGCGAGGTCGATGATGGAGAGCCGGCGGTGTCCGAGCGCGATGCCCTCGTCGCAAAAATAGCCCTCGCCGTCCGGCCCGCGGTGCGCGATGGCGTCCGCCATGGCGCGGACGACCGTTTCCCTGTCCCCGCCGTTCGGGAGCGCGCCCGTAAATCCGACGATTCCGCACATATCCCTTGTTTCCTTTCCTTTTTTACGCTTTCGCGTCGTACCAACGCTTGCCGACCCCCGCCGAGACCAACAGCGGGACCGCGAGCGACGCCGCGCCCGCCATCTCCCGTTCGAGGATTTCCCGCACCTGCTCGGACTCGGACGCGGGGCATTCGACGAGCAGTTCGTCGTGTATCTGCAGGATGAGTTTCGCCTGCAATCCGGCGTCCGCGAGCGCGTCCGACACGCGAATCATCGCGACCTTAATCAAATCCGCCGCCGTCCCCTGAATCGGAGTGTTGCGGGCGACCCGTTCGCCGAACGCCCGACGGACCCGGCTCTTATCGGACAGTTCCGGGACCTCCCGCCGCCGCCCGTAAAGCGTTTCGACGTAGCCGTGCTCCCGCGCGAACGCCTCCATCTGCTCCATAAAGCCGCGAATCGACGGATATTTCGCGAAATAATTCTGGATATACGCCCGCGCCTGACGGACCGTGATACCGAGGTCCTTGGAAAGCGAAAACTCCCCGATGCCGTACAGGATCCCGAAATTGACCGCCTTCGCGGACTTCCGCATCTCCGGCGTGACCTCCTCCGGCGGGACGCCGAACACCTGTGACGCCGTCGCCGTGTGAATGTCCGCGCCGGACCGGAACGCCTGAATCAGCGCCTCGTCGCCCGAAACGTGCGCGAGGATACGCAATTCGATTTGCGAATAGTCCGCGTCGACCAGCACGCACCCTTCCTCGGCGACGAAAAACTTCCGCAATTCCCGCCCCTTCTCCGTGCGGACCGGGATATTCTGCAGGTTCGGCTCGGCGGACGACAGCCGCCCGGTCAGGGTCATGGTCTGCTTGAACGTCGTATGCACCCGCCCGTCCGGGGAGAGCACCTTGAGCAGACCGTCCCCGTAGGTGCTTTTGAGTTTGGCGGCTTTGCGGTATTCGAGAATCTTTTGGACAAGCGGGTCGTAGGCGGCGAGGCTTTCGAGCGTTTCGGCGTCCGTCGAATAGCCGGAACGGATTTTCCGGCGGTGCGGCAGTCCGCGCTCCTCGAACAGCACTTCCCCCAACTGCTTCGGCGAACGGATGTTGAACGAATGTCCCGCGAGGGCGTAAATCTCCTGCTCGAGCGCCTCGACTTCCCGTCCGAGCGACTCGTTGAACTGCTCTAGCCCTTCCTTGTCCAGCCGGAACCCGGTGCGCTCCATGTTCGCCAGCACCCGCGCCAGCGGAAGTTCCACCTCGTCGTACAATTTTTCCAATTGCGGCGTCAAATCCGCCCGCAACCGCTCCCGCATCGGCAGGAACCACTCCGGCGACGGCTGTTCCGGCACGACCGTCCCAACCGGCAGACAGCGCGCCGCCGCGCCCGCGAACGAAATGCCGTTGTCGGCGGGGGACGCGAGGTAGGCGAGCAGGGACACGTCCTCCGGTTTCGCGCGCAACTCCAGCCCGTGCGCCCAGAACAGGTGCAAAGCGTCCTTGACCGACCAGAACACCGGCGTCTGCCCCGCCTCCAAAAGCGGGGAAACGTCCTCCCAGCGGCAGACGTACCCGCGTTCGCCGTCGCAAACGCGCACGTCCCGCTCCGTCGGGAGCAGCGCGAGCGGGCGTCCGCAAAGCGAACGGACGGCGTCCGCGTCGATTGCCTCGTAGGTCAGCGCCGGACGGGATTCCTCCGGTTCGCGCTTCTTCGGGGTCGGGTCGGACGGCAATTGCTCGAGCAGGCGGCGGAATTCCAGTTCGGTATACAGTTCCCGCAAAGCCGGAATGTCCGCGTCGCGGAACCAATACGCCTCCGGCGAGCAGTCGACCGGCGCGTCCAGCCGAATCTCCGCGAGGAACCGCGACGTGTAGGCGGACTCCTTGCCCGCAATCAGTTTTTCCCGCATTGCCCCGCGGACCTCGTCGAGGTGCGCGTACACGCCCTCCAGGTCCCCGTAAGCGGCAATCAACTGCCGCGCGCCCTTTTCCCCGATACCCGGCACGCCCGGGATATTGTCCGACGTGTCCCCCTGAATCGCCTTGACGTCAATCAACTGCCGGGGCGAAACCCCGTCCCGGTCAAAAATTTCCTGCACGCCGAACACTTGCGTGCCGTCGTTCGTCGCGAGGTGCACCCGCACCCGTTCCCCAATCAACTGAAAACTGTCCCGGTCGCCGGTCACGAGCACGACGTCCGTCCCCCGCGCGGAAAAGGCGGCGGAAAGCGTGCCGAGCAGGTCGTCCGCCTCAAATCCGGCACATTCCAGCACGTGAAAGCCCATCGCCTCGACGACCCGTTTCGCGTAAGGCAGCTGCACCGCCAAATCCTCCGGCATTCCCTTGCGTTGCGCCTTGTAAAAAGCGCAAGCCTTGTGACGGAAGGTCGGCTCCCGACGGTCGAACGCCGCGACCGCGTAGGCGGGTCGTTCGGGCAGTTCCGCGAGCGCCTTGCGAAGGATATTGACGAACCCGAACACGGCGTTCGTCGGCAGTCCCGCGCGGTTCGACAGCGGCCGCACGCCGTAGTACGCCCGGTTGAGAATGCTGTTCCCGTCCAATACGATCAACGTTTCCATGCGCGTTGCGTCCTTTCCGCCGAACCGCCGTCGGCAAACACATTTTCACGAATCTATTGTAGCACAAACACCCCCGCCGTGTCAAGGGGACGGCGAAAAAACGCCGCGTTCGCGTGACCGGCGGGAGCGAACCGACACAACGGGCAAAAACGCCCCGGACAAAAGCAAACCGCCGGGGCGTTTTCTATTTGGTTATGGAGAGAAATTCAAAAAAGTTTTGGAAGTGCAACTATGAAAACCACCAGCCAAAAAGCGGCGACAGCGGTATCATAAAAAGGGAAAAGGTCATGGACGAAACGGAAATAAGGGTGGCCCGCTGGGCAGACGGGAATCGGTCATTCAGTTGCTTGTCGCTAACCAACTGGAGACCATCGTCCAAAAGTCCTGCCAGTAGACCGGAAACCATTAGCACCGGCAGGCACGTTCCCCGCGCCGCCAAAGCGCAAAGCAAAACGCCGCCTCCGGTGATGGCCGCCGCTTTCGGATAGGACAGGCGGTCCAGCCTACCCGTCAGAAGTCCTGCCAAACCGCCGCCCAACCCCAGTGCGAACAGCGCCGGTCCCAGCAGCGCCGGGACGGTCACCGCCGCCTCCACCTTTTCCTGCAAGTAAAATCCCGTCAGTGTTGCACATACCCCCACCAGGGCGTTAAGCACCATGATTCGGACGGCAACGCCGTCCGATTTGAGGAGCGTCCAGGCTTTGCGGACCGTTTCCGCCAGGGCGGCGGGCAATGTCCGTAGCGTTATCCCGGGGGTTTCCCGCTCCGGTTCGGTTATGGTCAACGTCGCCACCAAACCAATGAGGGCAATCCCCGTGTCCAACAGGTACGCACTCCGCCAACCCAAGAGCACCGTAGCCCCTGCCAGTAGCATAGCCCCGCCGCCGCTGAAGCGGTATACCCCGTTTTGCAGGGAGGAGAATTTCAGATATCCCGTTTCCTGTCCCGCTTGACGCATGGACTCGTAGGTAATCGCCTCCCGTGTGCCGGATTCTAAATTGTATCCAAGGGCGGAAATCGCCAGGGACAGACAGACCCCGACCATCTCTTGGGAGACCACCATCAACAGGGTGGAAAGTACAAACATCACTTGACTGGCCGTCAGGGTCCACTTCCGTCCCAGTACGTCCGCCAAAAGACCCGAGGGTAACTCACAGCACAGGCTCACGATGTGGAACACCGCCTCTGCCAAACCGATTTCCACCAGGGAAAATCCCCGCAAAGCCAGCAACAGAACCCACACACTTCCCGCCGGGCGAAAGCCTACCGACCATTCCAGGACCAGAAGGGCCAGTTTTTGTCTCGAAATAGATAATTGTTTTATCTTTTTGGGCATAAAAAATGCGCCATCCTTTCTTTTTCATCATCAGAAAAGGATTGGCGCGACCATTTACCGTGACCCGTAGTCACCTGAAAAAGGGCGCACTAATCCCGTGGATAGCCATATCGTAGCCGACAAAACGCAAGATCAAGCCGTTCCGCATCCACCGCATCGTTGCACCCTCCTTTCAAAGATGAAAAGATTATACCATAAAGGTCGTGGAATGTCAAGAGGAATTTTTTCCGAACCCAAAGTCGTTCCGTTTTTTGCGAACGTCCCGCCTGACGTTCCCCCCCCGCAAGGCAAAGGACGATATGGCGCGACCGCCACATCGTCCTTTTCGATTTCCAACCGTTTTGTTCTTTTTTCGCGGGCGTTTTCAGCGTTCCTCGCGGAAGTAGGACAATCCGAGCGCGGCGGGACCCTGGTCCCCCTTGTGCCGGCGCAAATTGACCAGAATGAGCACGAGAATCGTGATGACGTACGGCAGCATCCGCATCAAATCGGTCGAAACCGTGACGCCGAGCAATTGCGGCAGGTAGACGTACGCCCAATAGCAGAACCCGAAGATAAGCGAACCCCAAAGCAGGTTCAGCGGTTTCCAGAGCGCGAAAATGACCAACGCGACCGCCAGCCAGCCGAACGCCTCAAGCGTATACACGTCCGCCGTCGACCACGCGCCGCTCTTGAATTCCATCACGCAGAACAGCCCCGCCATACCGACCAGCCCCGCCCCGAGCGAGGACGCGAGGTAGCGGTATTTCGTCACGCTGATGCCGGCGGCGTCCGCCGTGCCGGGATTTTCGCCGACGGCGCGCAAGTGCAGTCCCGCGCGGGTGTGGTAGAAGAACAGCGACAGCAGAATGACCGCCGCAATCGTCACATAGAGCATGAACCCGTACCGGAAGAACAGCTCGGAAAACCAGCCGAGCTTCTCCGAAAGGAACGGGATTTTCGCGGTGAACACGCGGAACGCGGCTTCACAGCGGACGTTGCCGCTTTCGGACTTGACGAAATAATAGGAAAGGAATTCCGCAAGCCCACAGCCGAAAATCGTCAGCACCAGCCCGACGACGTTCTGGTTGATACGCAAACTGACCGTGAAGAAACTGTACAGCAACCCAAGCAGCGTCGCCGCAAGGAAGGAACTGCCGAGCGAAATCAGCAGAATCAGCACCACCGACGGCTCCTCCACCGCGTTGCAGTAGGAATAGACCGTGATGAACCCCGCCGACGCGCCGACGCACATGGTCCCCGGCGTGCCGAGGTTGAGCGAACCCGCCTTTTCGGTCAGCAGTTCGCCGAGCGCCGCGAGCGCGAGGAACGCGGCAAACGGGACCGCCTGCTGAACCCAGCCGAGAATATTGGTCCAAATCATACCGTTTCCGCCTCCTTTCCGGCGTGCGAGCGCATGACGCGGTACTGGATAAAGAATTCGCTGCCGATGACGACCAGCAGCATCACGCCGACCATCACGTCCGCCGCCGGCGCGGAAAAGCCGAGCGTGCCGTAGGTATTCGACATCAGCGCGGCGCCCTTTTCCAGCGCGACAATCAGCAGCGCGACGCCCGCCATGGTGAACGTGTTGAATTTGGAAAGCCACGCGACGATGATGGCGGTAAAGCCGTATCCGCCCGCCATTTCCGAGGAAATGGTGTGGCTCTGGGAGGAAACCGTCAAGAAACCGCAAAATCCGCAAATCGCGCCGGACAGAATCATGGTCCGAAGCAGGACCTTGTTGACGTGGATCCCCGCGTACCGGGCGGTGTTGCCGGATTCGCCGACGACGGCGATTTCATAGCCGTGCTTGGTGGAACGGAGGTAAAAGTACATCAGCACCGTCAGCACCGCGACGATGACGATGAACCAGAAGTCCTCGTTCTGCAGCAGGCTCCCGTCGGACGTGCCGCCCCAGAGCGAGCTGAACCAGCCGACCTTCGTCGAACTGTTGAGCATGCCGAGCGCGGAACGGATCCCCCGCCATTCGTTGTAGAAGTACAGCACGATTTGCGTGGCGATGTAGTTCATCATGAGCGTGAAAAGGGTTTCGTTCGTGTTCAGTTTCGCCTTGAAGAACGCGGGGATAAGCCCCCAAATCCCGCCGGCGAGCAGACTGCACACAATCATCAGCAGGAACAGCACCGGCGTCGGGAGCGAGGTGTAATGGTACATGACGAACGCCGCCGCCATGCCGCCGATGAGCACCTGCCCCTCCGCTCCGATGTTCCAGAACCGCATTTTAAACGCGGGCGCGAGCGCCACGGCGATACAGAGCAGCTTCGCCGTCGCCTTGAACGTCGCCCACAGGTAACTCGACGACCCGAACGCCCCGCGCAGCATCGTCCGGTAGAACGTCAGCGGGTCCACCCGCACCACGCACCAGACGAACAGCGCGTTGAGCAAAAGCGCCAGCACGAACGCCCCGACGCGCACGCCCCACGCAGCCGCCGGACGCATACGGTCCCGCTTTGCGATGTGGAAGAGCGGCGTCCGCCGCGAAGGACCCTGTTTCATACCGCGTCCGCCTCCGTTCCGTTCTGTTTGGTCATCAGATACCCGATTTCCTCTTTGGTCGTCCCCGCCGCGTCCACGACGCCCGTGACCCGCCCGCCGCAAAGCACCAGAATCCTGTCGCACAGCGCCAACAGCACGTCGAGGTCCTCCCCGACGTACAGCACGGCGACGCCCTTGCGCTTCTGCTCGTTCAGCAGGCGATAAATCGTGTAGGACGTGTTGATGTCCAGCCCGCGGACCGCGTAGGCGGTCATCAGCACCGCCGGTTCCGACGCAATCTCCCGCCCGACCAGCACCTTCTGTACGTTGCCGCCGGACAGCCTACGGACCGGCGTCCGCAACGAAGGGGTCACGACCTCCAAATCCGTCCGCACCTTTTCGGCGAGCTGTCGGGAGGGACGCGTCCGCGTCAGCGGGGAACGCCCTTCCGCGTAATGCCGGAGCAGCATGTTTTCCGTCATGCCCATGCCGCCGACCAGACCCATGCCCAGCCGATCCTCCGGCACGAAGGAAAGCGAAACGCCGAGCGCGCGTATCTGCTTTGCGGACTTGCCGAGGAGGGATTCGGTCTTTCCGTCCGGTCCGGTATACAGGATTTCGCTCCCCGGTTCCGTTTTCTGCAGACCGGCAATCGATTCGAGCAGTTCCTTCTGCCCGCAGCCGGAAATGCCCGCGATTCCGAGAATCTCCCCGCCGTACGCCTCAAACGAAACGTCCGAGAGCGCCGTCACGCCGTCCCGCCCGCGGCAGGACAGGTGCGCGACCTGCAGCCGTTTCTCCCGCCGTTCCACCGGCGGGCGTTCGATGTTCAGTTCGACCCGCTTGCCGACCATCATCTCGGTCAGCGACTGCTCGGTCGCCTTCGCGGTTTCGACCGTGTCGATATATTCCCCTTTGCGGAGAATGGCGACCCGGTCGGAAACCGAAAGCACCTCGTGCAATTTGTGGGTGATGATGACCACCGCTTTTCCGTCCCGCCGCATATTCCGCAGGACTTCGAACAATTTGTCCGACTCTTGCGGGGTCAGCACGGCGGTCGGCTCGTCGAGAATAAGGATTTCCGCGCCCCGGTAAAGCGCCTTGACGATTTCGAGCGTCTGCTTTTGCGAAACGCTCATATCCCGCACCCGGCACTTCAAATCCAGCGAAAAGCCGTAGGTCCGGCAAATCTCCCCGATTTTTTTCTCCGCGGCGGCGGGGTTGTACGGCTCCCGCAAGCCGAGGACGATATTCTCCACCGGCGTGAACACTTCGACGAGTTTGAAATGCTGGTGAATCATGCCGATTCCGAGCCGGTGCGCGTCTTGCGGCGACCGAATGGACACCCGCTCCCCGCGAACAAAAATATCCCCGCTGTCCGGGTAGTAGATCCCCGCGAGCAGGTTCATCAGCGTGGTCTTGCCACTGCCGTTCTCTCCGAGCAGGGACAGGATTTCCCCGCTTCGAATCTCCATGGTGATGTCGTGATTGGCGACGACGTCGCCGAACGTTTTGGTAACATTCTGCAGCCGAATGACGGTGCAGTTCGGTTCGGACACCTCGGCTCCTCCGTTTCTGTCTGGTGCGGAAAACAGAGCGGGGAGGCCGCGAACCGGCGCTCCCCCGCTCTTGCGATTCCTTAGTTGCTGTCGTTGTTGATTTGACGAATGCCGTCGATTTCCAGCAGGAAGCACGGCGCGCTCTGCAGGTAGGACTCATGGTAGTACCCGTCGGCGACGACGTTGTTCTTGTCGTAGATAAAGTCGCCGTCGCTGTCCGTCCCGTAGCACCAGGTGACCGTCTTGCCGCCGACCGTGAACTTGGACGTATCGAAAACGTGCAGTTCGCCGCTCTTGATGGCGCCGACGACCTCGTCGACCTTCGCTTGCGTGCCTTCGGCGCAATTCTTACCCAGCTCGGTGATGGCGACGGCGCCCTCGGCGTAGCCGGCTGCCCAGTTGGTCGTGATGTTGCCGCCGTTGATAGCCACCGCGAGCGCGTACTGATAGTACGCCTTCCAGACGTTGGTCGCGGAGGTCAGCGCCGCGTCCGGCGCGACGTCGAGCATGGAAACGTTGTAGCCGACCGAGTACGCGACCTTCCCGGCGCTGAACGCCTCTTGCGCGGCCGTCGGCGCGCCGGCGGAGTCCGCGTGCTGCCCGATGATGACGCAGCCGCTGTCGATAAGCGCTTTGGCGGCGGCTTTTTCGCCGTCGTAGTCATACCAGGAATTGGTGAAACGGACGTCCATGACCACGTTGTTCACGACGGAACGGACGCCGAGGAAGAACGCGGTGTAGCCGGAGATGACTTCCGCGAACGGGTGCGCGCCGACGTAGCCGATTTTCACGTTGTCGCCGTCGTAGTTGCTGTCGCCCAGCTTACCGCCGTCAATCAGTTCCTTGAGTTTCATGCCGGCCACCACGCCGGAAACGTAGCGCGACTCGTACACGTTCGTGAACGCGTTCGAGAAGTTGTCCAGCCCCGCGCTCGCGGCGGTATCGCCCGTGACGGCGACGAAGTGGACGTCCTTATGCTTGCCGGCAAGCTCCTGCATATAGGACTGGTGTCCGTAGGAATTCGAGAAGATGTAGGTGCAGCCGTCGGCGATCAGCTGTTCGCCTGCCGTCGTGACCGCCTCGGATTCCGGGGTCTTTTTCTTCCAGATGATTTGGCTCTCGGAGATACCGAGGGCAGCCGCCGCGGCGGTGATACCGTCCATATGCGCCTTCGTGTAGCCTTCGGTTTCGTCGCCGATGAGAATGACGCCGACCTTCAGCGCGGACGGGTCGCCGGTGACGGCAGGCGGCGTGAGCGCCTGAACGCCCGCCTCGGCGAGGTCCTTCGTGCCGTCGTCGCCGTAGAACGTCGCGCCGTCGTCGCCGGACTTATCGCAGGACGCGCAGAACAGCACGACCGACGCGAGCAGAACGCACACGAGAAGCATGGAAAGGATTCGTTTCATGTTTTTTCCTCTTTTCTTATTTTTTAGGGAGGTCCCTTTTTCTCAATCCGGAAAGAATGTAATGCCCTTTTCAAGGCTCATGGACGCAATACGGGCGAGCGACTCGACGCGCAGCCCTTGCGCGCGCAATTCCGCCCCGCCCGGCTGGAACGCCTTTTCGATGACGATGCCCGCTCCGACCGGGACCGCGCCCGCGTCCCGCACCAACTGCAAAAGCGCCCGCAGCGCGCTCCCCATGGCGAGGAAATCGTCGATGATGAGGACGTGCTCCCCTTCGCGCAGGAATTCCTTGGAAACAACGACCTCGTAGGTCTGCCCGTGGGTATAGGAATACACCTCGGAACGGTACACGTCCGCGTAGATATTGACGGTTTTGGTCTTTTTCGCAAAGACGACCGGACAGCCGAACTGCTCCGCCGTCAGGCAGGCGACGCCGATTCCGGACGCCTCGATGGTCAGGATTTTGTCCACCCGCTCCCCTTCGTACCGCCGGCGGAACTCCGCGCCGAGCCGCGAGAGAAACGGCACGTCGATTTGATGATTGAGGAAACTGTCCACCTTCAGGACGTCCCCTTCGCCGAGCTTCCCGTCCCGCAATATCCGTTCCTCAAGCAGTTTCAACGCCTGCACCCTCCTTGCGCGAAAATACGCCTTTCTCCAACAAATCATCCTTATTATAACGCATTTTTTCGCGTTTGTAAAGAGGTATGTGGGATTTTTCGTACAAAATATGACAATTTTTCTGTTTGCCCGCCCCCCCCGGAAACGCAAAAAAGGGCGCGCGTCGCCCCGGTCTGTCGAACAAGGATTTATGGGGCTTTGCCCCACACCCCATTCAGGGAACTTTTTGAGAAAAGTTCCCTGAAATCCTTCAAAAACTTTTCAATATAGGAAGAATCCGAAACGGGTCATGTTTGTCCCCGAAACGGCGCGTACGGTTCAATTTTCCTCGTGGTATGCTTTTTCGGTGTTGACGTTCCAAACCGCCGCGCGGTCGGTCGAACCGGTCCGAATGCAGTTGACCGCCTCGAACGCCGTGACCATGGAATGGTCCATATTGTTGTAGCGGTGCTGTCCGTTGCGGCCGATACAGAACAGGTTTTCAAACCCGTCGAGGAAGTTCCGCACGTCCCCGAACCGCTCGTAAGCGCCGAAGTACGCCGGATACGCCTTCCTGACCCGCACGCGCGTCGCGTCCAGAACGTCCTCCGCCCGAATGACCCCGATTTGTTCCAGTTCTCCCTTCGCGAATTCGATGAACTCCCCGTCCGCCATCTCCCACAGCCGGTCCCCCTCGTTGCAGAAGTACTCCAACCCAATCCAGACCGTGTGCAGCGGGTCCGCGACCAGGTACGGGGACCAGTTGTTGAAAATTTGCAAACGCCCGAGTTTCACGTCCCGTTCCTGCACATAAATCCAGCAGTCCGGCACGATATTCGAAAGGGTTTTGATTTTCGTCCGGTTTTCGAGCCGCAGCCGCTTTACCAGCAGTCCGACCGTGATGAAATCCCGATACGGCAGGGCAGACGCGATTTCGTACACGTCCGCCGGGACCGCGTCCCGCCCCATGCCCGCCACCAAATCCTTGACCGGCATAGAGGAAAGGAAGTAGTCCCCGGTCACCTCGGTCCCGTCCGCCAAAACGACCGCCTCGACGCGGCGTTCGCCGGTGCGGATTCCGCGCACCTCCGCATGCAGCCGTATCTCCCCGCCGCGCCCGCGCACCTCGTCCGCCAGCGCTTCCCAAAGCTGCCCCGGTCCCTTTTTCGGGTAGAAGTACCGCTCGATGAGCGACGTTTCCACCGCCGCGTCCTTACGGCGAAACGGCCTGCCGACCGCGTCCGTCAGCGCCTTCCGAAGCGAAAGCCCCTTGACCCGTTGCGCGCCCCAGTCCGCCGAAAGGTTTTCCGGCGCGACGCCCCAGAGTTTCTCCGTGTAATCCCGGAAGAACATCTCGTAAAGCGGTTTGCCGAACCGGTTGCGATAGAAATCGGCGAGGTTGCCCTCCGGGCGCTTATGCAGGCAGGACGCGAGGTACCCGACGCCCGCCCGCACGGTGTTCCGCAATCCCAGCCCGCGCAGGGTCTCCGCCCGCAGGGAAAGCGGGTAGGCGAAAAATTTCTGCAAAAAATAGATACGGGAAACGCGCTCCCGCACGAGCATGACCCGGTCGGTCGTTTCCGGGTCCGGTCCGCCCGCCGCGAGCGGCTTTTCCCGCCCGAGCAGTTTGTCGTCCAGCGACGGCGCGCCTTGCGTCGGCAGGAGGTGCGCCCAGAGCGCGTTGACCACCGCGTCCTTCGAAAAGAAACGGTGCCCGCCGATGTCCATGCGGTTGCCGTGATAGGAAACCGTCCGGGAGATGCCGCCGACCTCGCCGCTCGCCTCCAGAACGACGGGCTTTACGTCCGTTTCCGTCAGCAGTTTGTACGCGGCGGTCAGCCCGGCAGGTCCCGCGCCGATGATGATTGCCCGCTCCGCCATTTTGAAATTCCCCCTCGAAATCGGAACCCCGCCCGTCAGCCCTTGCCAACGAACAGCCTACGCCCGATGTAATTCCAAGCCGTGACCGGGACCGCGATTGCGATGTTGTAAATCCATTCCTTCGTTTCGCCCTCGCCGAACAGCCGAATGCACAGTTGATTCCCGCCCAGGCTCAGCAGCAGCCCGATGACCCCGACCGCGCTGAACACCAGCGCCGCGCGGGCGGACCGCCCCTTCTGCTTTTGGGATTCCCCGGTGAAAACGAGGTACATGGAAATCAGGTTGTTGATGACCAGCCCGACCAGAAACCCCGCCGTGACCGCCAACAGGTTCCGCACGTCCAACTCCCGCCACGCGAGCGCGGGCAGAAAATGGTTGCACAGCGGCGTGACGACCAGCTTGTCAAACACGAACGCCGTCCCCCCGGCGAACAGATAGCGGACCAATTCCGCCGACCACAGTTTCTCCCACAGTTTTTTGAACCAATTCATCTTAGGATTCCCCCTTTGCGGTCCGGGTATGCAGTCAGTATACACGGTTTTCGCCGGAAAGTCAACCCCTCGCCCCCGTTCCCATACGAAAATGCCGCGGGGGGATAGCCCGCGGCAGAGCGTATCGAAAAACTTTTTGTGCCATGTCAATCCGACCCGCACAAGCGAGCCGACTTGTTTTGGGCACCAGAATGAAAAGTTTTTGGGGATTTTCAAGGGGCTTTTTTCAAAAAGCCCCTTGAAAGGACTGCACGTTGTGCAGTCTCGGTTTGGGGTTACCGGCGCGTCGGGTCGAACGCCGCTTTGCGGCGTAAGTGCGCCGACACGAACATCGCCAACAGCGCGCCCGTGCCGAGCAGGTACGGGAAAGCGCTCGCCGCGTCGCCGGTCGCCGGCGCGGAGGATGTCGCGGAAGTCGCGGAAGTCGCGCTTGCCGTCGAAGTCGCCGACGAGGCGTCTGTCAAATCGGAGGTCGTCGTATCCGTGACGGCGGAGGACGACGTATCCGTTCCATCGGAAGTCGTCGCGTCGCGCGCGCCGTCAAAAGGCGCGGTTTGTCCGTCGCCGCCTACGCCCGTCCCGGTACCCGTTCCGGCATCGCCGGTATCCCCGACGCCGCCGGGATTCGCGTCCGCGCCCGCACCGCCGGTCGCGTCTGCCCCGCCGACCGCGTCCGCGCCCGCGCCGCCAATCGTACCGGCGCCCGCGTTCGTACCGCCGCCGTCAACGGCGCCGCCCACCTCCGCCATACACCAAACGGCGCACAGCGAAACCGCGCAAAACACCGCGCAAAGCACGACACCAAACCGGCAAAAAGAGGAATGCTTCGTATTCATATCGTTTTCGTTCCTTTCCAAACAGTTTTCACGGCCGAAAAAGGAACACGACGCGTTCAGGGCAGCTGCCAATCGATTGCCCGCTCGCCGAGGAACCGGTTGCAGGCGGAAAAATGCCGACAGCCGAAGAACCCTCTGGAAGCCGAAAGCGGGCTGGGGTGCGGAGCCTCGAGCACGAGGTGCGCGGGATTGGTGACGAGCTGTTTCTTCGCCCTCGCGTAGCCGCCCCAAAGGAGGAAGCAGACCGGCTCCTTCCGCTCGTTGAGCAGTTCGATAGCCCGGTCGGTAAACTGTTCCCAGCCCTTCCCGCGGTGACTGCCCGCCTGCCCTTCGCGGACGGTCAGGACGCTGTTGAGCAGCAGGACGCCCCGTTTCGCCCAAAGCGTCAAATCCCCGTCCTTCGGCGGCGTACAGCCGAGGTCGCTTTGCAGTTCCTTGAAGATATTCACAAGCGACGGCGGGATTTCCACCCCCTTGCGGACGGAAAAGCACAGCCCGTGCGCCTGCCCGTACTCGTGATAGGGGTCCTGCCCCAGAATGACCGCCCGAACGTCGTCGTATGCCGTTTCCCGGAAAGCCGCGAACAGGTCCTCCATCGGTGGAAAGACCCGCACGTCCCGCCGGAAATACTCCTGCTTGAGAAAAGCGCGCAATTGCTGGTAATACGGCTTGCCGTACTCCGGCGCCAACCGTTCGTCCCAACTGTTGCCGAACCGAAACATCTTCGTCGCCCCCGTTTCCGTGGTTTTATGAAGTCGGAAAATCCTCCGCATCTGACGGGAGAGCCATTTTCCGACACCAGTATACCACAGAACCGGTCCCGTTTGCAAGAGCAAATCGGCCGTCGCGATGAAAAATCGCAAAATTAGTTTGCCCGCCCGCAAAAAATGTATCCGCGAAGCAAAAAAATTGTCCGCAATGAGTTGACAAAGCCGCTCGAAAAGGGTAAAATGATAGCAGAAAAAAGCAACCGAAAGGAAGGGAACGACAGATGGATTCCGGGCGAAGTAACGGCATAAATCCGCCGAGTCGGGCGAATTCCGTCCGCGTTCCGCTTTTCGGGCTGCCGCGCGCGAGCCGCCGGGTCCGAACATAGGCGCGCTTTCGCGGGTTTTCCCCGTTTCTACGGCTGGTTTACGCCATTTTTCGCGCACATACGAACGAAGAATGGAGGAAACCGCACATGAATTTTGAAGAAATGCTCCGCGACGAATTGCCCGGAAAGATTCGGGAACTGCTTGCGGAGCGGAAGTTCCACGAACTGCAGGAAACGCTTTCCGTGCTCGAACCGCAGGATATCGCCCTCGTTTCGGAACGTTTGGAGGAGCGGGACGTGCTGCTGCTGTTCCGTCTGCTCCCGCGCGAAACGGCGGCGAAGGTGTTCGTCGAAATGTCGCCGGAACTGCAGGAAGCGCTCATCGGCATGTTCAGCGACGCGAAACTACGCGAGGTGCTCGCCGAACTGTATATCGACGACACGGTCGACCTGATTGAGGAAATGCCCGCGGGCGTTGTCAAGCGTATCCTACGCAACACCGACAGCGAATCCCGCACCGCCATCAACGAGATCCTGTGCTACCCGAAGGACAGCGCGGGCAGCATCATGACGACCGAATACGTCCGGCTCGACCGGGACCTCACGGTCGCCGACGCGTTCGCCCGTATCCGGCGGGTCGGCGTGGATAAGGAGACCATCTACACCTGCTACGTCACCGAATCCGACCGGCGGCTCATCGGTCTCGTCACCGTCAAGGACCTGCTGCTCGCGGACGCGGAGACCGTCCTCGCGGACATCATGACGACCAACGTCATCTACGTCGATACCCACGAGGACAAGGAAGTCGTCGCCCAAATCATGAGCAAGTACGACTTCCTCGCGCTCCCGGTGGTGGACCGCGGCGGGCGGCTGGTCGGCATCGTGACCTACGACGACGCGGCGGACGTCATGCGGGACGAAGCGACGGAGGACATTCAGAAAATGGCTGCCATCGTCCCGTCGGAAAAGCCCTACCTTAAAACCGGCGTGTTCGAAACCTGGCGGAAGCGGATCCCGTGGCTGCTGGTCCTGCTGGTCTCGGCGACGTTCACCGGCAGGATACTCGGCCATTACGAATCGGCGCTCGGCGCGGTGCCGCTGCTGACCGTTTTCATCCCGATGCTCATGGACACCGGCGGCAACGCGGGCAGTCAGGCGTCGGTGACGGTCATTCGCGGGCTTTCCCTCGGCGAACTGCAATTGCGGGACGTGTTGCGGGTGGTCTGGAAGGAGTTCCGGGTCGCGCTGCTGTGCGGGCTGTCGCTCGCGTCCGTCGGCTTCCTCAAAGCGCTGTTCATCGACCGCGCCGACCTACGGACCGCCGTCGTCGTATGCGCGACGCTCGCGCTGACCGTCCTGCTCGCGAAACTGGTCGGCAGTACCCTGCCCCTGCTTGCCAAACGCGTCGGGTTCGACCCGGCGGTCATGGCGAGCCCGTTCATCACGACCATCGTCGACGCGCTGTCGCTTCTGGTGTATTTCGCCGTCGCGTCCGCGCTGCTTCCGGCGCTCGCCGGCTGAAAAAGACTGACCATATTTTCGGAGGTACCCAATGAGCATCTACTTTGACCCGCAAACCCTGCAGTTCCAACTCAACACCCGCACGTCGAGTTACATCATGCAGGTCCGCAACGGTTTCCTGCTGCACCTCTACTGGGGCGCGCGCCTGCAAAACGGCGACCATTCCTACTTCTTCCGCGAGCAAGGTCGCGCGGCATTTTCCCCGCGCATGGAGAACGGCGGGGGCTTTATCCTCGACGACGTCCCGCTGGAGTACCCCTGCTGGGGGCGCGGCGACTTGCGGACCCCGGCGCTGGAGGTGCGCAACCCCGACGGCTCGAACATCGTCGACCTTCGCTACGAAAGCCACGAAATCCTCCCCGGCAAGCCCCGTATCCCCGGTCTGCCGGCAGTCTACGTCGAAAACGACGGCGAATGCGAAACGCTGGTCGTCCGCTTGCGCGACGGCGTCAGCGGCGTGGAGGCGGACCTGTACTATTGCGTGCTGGAGGAGTACGACGTCCTGACCCGCTACGCCCGCATACGCAACGGCGGGACGGACGCGGTGCGCCTGCTCCGCGCGATGAGCGCGAGCGTGGATTTCGACCACACGCGGTACGATATTCTGTCCAATTACGGCACGCACTGCCGGGAACGGCAAATCGAGCGCCACCCGCTCCAACACGGGCGGTTCACGATTTCCAGCCGTCGCGGCGCGTCCTCGCACGTCCATAACCCGTTCCTGCTGCTCGCGTCGCCGACGGCGGACGAAACGTCCGGCGAGGTGTACGCGTCGGTGCTGGTCTATTCCGGTTCCTTCGCGGCGGAGGCAGCCGGCGGGCAGTTCGACGCCGCCCGCGCGATGATTGGGCTCAACCCGGAGGAATTTTCCTGGAAACTGGAACCGGGCGAGGACTTCTTCACCCCCGAATCCGTCCTGACCTATTCGGGCGAAGGGCTCGGCTACCTGTCCCGCACCCTGCACCACCTGTTCCGCACCCGGCTCTGCCGCGGGAAATACCGCGACGCCCGCCGCCCGGTCCTGCTCAACCTGTGGGAAGCCTGCTACTTCAACTTCGACGAGGAAAAAATCAAGCGCATCGCGGACAGTTGCGCGGAACTGGGGGTCGAACTGCTGGTCATCGACGACGCGTGGTTCGGCGAGCGCAACAGCGACAACAGTTCCCTCGGCGACTGGTACGTCAACCGCAAGAAACTGCCGCACGGGCTGGAAGGCGTCGAGGAATACCTCAAACCGCTCGGTCTGGACCTCGGCATCTGGTTCGAGCCGGAAATGATTTCCCCGAACAGCGACCTCTACCGCGCACACCCGGATTGGTGCCTGCACGTCGACGGTCGTCCCCGCTCGGAGGGGCGCAACCAGCTGATACTCGACCTGTGCCGCCCCGAAGTGCGGGACTACCTGTACGATTGCGTTTCCGCCGTGCTCAAGGACGGCAGAATCAAGTACGTCAAATGGGACTACAACCGCAATATGACCGAGGTCGGCAGCCCGACCCTCCCCGCCGACCGGCAGGGCGAAGTCACGCACCGCTACTACCTCGGACTGTACGAACTGCTCGAACGGCTGGTCGGCGATTACCCGGACGTGCTGTTCGAATCCTGCTCCGGCGGCGGCGGGCGGTTCGACGCGGGCATGCTCTACTATATGCCGCAAGTCTGGACGTCGGACAACTCGGACGCCATCGAGCGCCTTCGTATCCAGTACGGCACGTCGCTGGTCTACCCGCTTTCGGCGATGAGCGCCCACGTTTCCGCAAGCCCGAACCACCAGACCGGGCACGTCACCCCGTTCGAAACGCGCGTATGCGTCGCCCTGACCGGCTCGTTCGGCTTTGAACTGGACCCGACCGCGCTTTCCGACGCGGAACGCGAACAGGTCCGGCAGGTAGCCGCGCTCCATAAGGAACTCGGCGAAGTCCTCGCGACCGGCGATTACTACCGCCTCCGCAATCCGTTCGAGGAAACCTGCTCGGCGTGGTGTACGGTGTCCGCCGACCGTTCGGTTTGCGTCGCGGGCTATGTGCTGACCCATGTGCGCATGTACGGCAACAACGAGCGAATCGCCTTGCGCGGGCTCAAGCCGGACGCCCTCTACCGCGAGCGTTTCACCGGCGAGACCTATCGCGGGGACGAACTGATGGGGTTCGGTCTGCACGCCCCCACCACGCTCGAATACCGCAGTATCCTCTGGGTACTGGAGGAAGTTTCGGACTAAGCGCGTTCGCGCGAATATCGAATAGAAGGAGAAAACCGTTATGCAATTCCTGAAAACCTTTTGGCCCCTGTCGTTCAAAGTCCGCAAGAAGGACGTCACCTCGCTTGTGGTGCAGATTATCATCGCCGTCGTGGTTTGCGCCGTCGTCGGTGTGGTGATTGGACTGCTTGCGAAAATTCCGATTCTCGGCGTCCTGTTCGGCATCGTCGGTTCGCTGGTCGGGTTGTACGGGCTCATCGACATCGTTCTGTGCGTGTTGGTTTTTCTGGACCTCTTGAAGTGACCTTCCCGCCACGCCCCGCCGGTCCTTTCCGGCGGGGCTTTGCCCTTTTTGCACGGTTGTTTCCGTTTGAAAAAGCGTCGCCTTTTTTGCACGGCTTTTTCGTTGAAAAAATACATTGCCCTTTTTGCACGGCTGTTCGTTGAAAGTTGTTTGAAAATGCGCGCGGCGGGGTATACTTTCCAAAAAGGACCCCCGCCAAGCAGAAAGGAAGGACCCCGTATGCACCCCGTCGCCGTTTCCCGCCGCGCCGCCGCGCTGTTGCTGACGTTCGCGCTCCTGCTGACGTTTTCCGCCTGCAGACCGGACCGCACGGAACCCGTTTCGTCCTCGTCGCTGTCCGGCGCGTCGGACGACGCGCCTTTTGCCGCCGAATCCACCCTCCCGCCGGAGAGCGGTTCGGACGCGCCGCCCGTTTCGGACCTCCCGCCCGCGAGCGACCCGGAGCAAAGCCGACAACCCGACCCCCTGCCGAGCGAAAGCCTGCCGGGGGACGCGCCGGTGCAGGAGGTGTTCGGAAGGAATTTCTGCTACGTCGCGCTCGGCGATTCCATCTGCCGCGGCTACGGGCTGAACGACCCGGCGACCCAGCGCTATTCGTCCATCATCGGGCGGGAAACCGGCTGCACGGTCTATAATTACGGCGTCGACGGGCAGACCGGGGAGGAACTGCTGACCTTCCTACGCGCGGGCAAGGCGGAAGCGCTGCCGGAAGCGGACGTCGTTTCGGTCTGCATCGGGGCGAACAACCTTCTGCACGCCCTATCCGCCCTCATGCGTTCCCTGTTCAGCACCAACGCGCTGACCTCGCAAACGACGTCCACAATCGACGCGGGCGCGCTGCTCGACGCGGCGGACGAAGCGCTCGCCACCTTCCGGGAGGAACTGCCCGCCATTCTCGAACAGATTGCGCAAGCGAACCCCGACGCGACGGTTCTGCTGCAAACGGTGTACAACCCCTACCGCGGTTTCACGCAATTCTCCCTACGTGTCAACGGCGAAAAGACCGCCTTCGCCGACGTCGCCGACCTGTGCGTGACCCGGCTCAACGATATCCTTCGCGAAGGCGCGCAAACCTACGGCTGCACGCTTTGCGACGTGTACGACGCGTTCGAGCAGACGTCCGGTCAACTGGTCAACGCCTCGCTC
>CANQTR010000017.1 GCA_947626805.1 uncultured Clostridia bacterium | reverse complement strand
ATCTTACCATAAATCCGAAAAAATGCAAGGGTTTTGCGGAACTTTCCCTTGAAAATTTCCGGATTTTATGCTACACTGAACAAAAAGAGTACGAAAGGACGGACGAAACATGAAACGGTTCCGCTTTTTTTCCCTCCTGCTCGCGTTTTCCGTGCTGTTTCCCGTTTGCGCGGTCTGCCCGTCCGCGCTGACGGACCGGGACAAAAGAATCGTCGCGTTCGGCGACAGTATCACCGCCTCCGGGGCGTGGTTCTCCGACGCGGAAAAGGCGTTCGGCGTTTCCGTCGTCAACAAAGCCGTCGGGGGCTGGAATTCCGCCGACGGGCGGGCGGCGTTCGCCTCGGCGCTCGCGCAAAAGCCGGACGTCCTGTTGCTCTCCTTCGGCATGAACGACGCGGCGCTGGATATGGCGAAGTATGTGCCGCTCGAAACCTATCGCGCGAATATGCGGGACATGATTGAACGGGCGACCGCCGCCGGCGCGCGCGTGGTGCTGGTCCTCGAAAACCCAATCGGCGAAACCGACTACTACACCCGGCACGACCGCGCCGTATTCGAACCGCACGGCGGGGCGAACGCCTTCTACCGGCAATATATCCTCGCGGCGCGGGAACTCGCGGCGGAATACGGTCTGGTCACGGCGGACCTGTACCGCGCCTTCACCGAAACGGCGGAGGCGACCGGCGCCGCGGTCGACGGTCTGCTCGCGGACGGCGTGCACCCGAACGCGCGGGGGTATGCGCTCTACGCGTCCGCCCTCGTCGACGCCCTGTACCGTCTGGACCTCGGCGACGTAAACGGCGACGGCGATGTGGATTCCACCGATTATCTGCTCGTCAAGCGTTCGCTCCTCGGCACCTATACCCTCGGCGACCGCGCCGGCTACGCGGACGTGAACCGGGACGGCGCCGTCGATTCCGTCGACTACCTGCTCCTCAAACGGACGCTCCTCGGCACCTACGTCCTGCCGCGCAACCCCGCATGAAACCCGAACGGCTGGACAAACTGCTCGCCGCGCAAGGCGGGGAAAACCCGCTTTCCCGTCGGGACGCGAAGGCGCTGATTGCGCGCGGACGGGTCACGGTCGACGGCGTACGGGCGAAGAGCGCGGAGCAGAAAATCGACCCGGAAACCGCGTCCGTCGCGGTCGACGGCGTCCCGCTGACGCTCAGGACCCACGTCTACCTGTTGCTCCACAAGCCGAAAGGCTATGTTTCGTCGACCGACGCGGGGGACGGTCCGACCGTGCTCGAACTGGTCCCGCCGGCGCTGTTCCGGCGCGGGCTGTTCCCGGCGGGGCGGCTGGACAAGGACACGACCGGGCTGATGCTCCTCACCGACGACGGGCAGTTCGCCCACCGTATCCTCGCCCCCAAGCGGCACGTCAAAAAGCGCTACTTCGTCACGCTCGACGTCCCGCCGACCGGGGAAATGGCGGAACGTTTCGCGGCGGGGATAGAGCTCTCCGACGGGGTCTGCAAACCGGCGTCCCTTGCAATCGTCGGGCAAACGACCGCCCTCGTGACCCTGACCGAAGGGCGATACCACCAAATCAAGCGGATGTTCGCTTCTTGCGGCGCGGCGGTCGTCGGACTGCACCGCGTCGCCATCGGAAACCTCAATCTGCCGGACGACCTGCCGGAAGGCGCCGTCCGCGAAGCGACCGACGCGGAATTGGCGGCGATATGCGAATCCGCACCGCAAGCCCCGGCGCAAAACCGATAAAAAATGCCCCTCTTTCCTTGGCAAATAGCATATATACAACGCCATACGCTTGTTCCTTTTCGCGGCGGTATCGCGTATACTTTGGATAGAATTCATGCTATTTGCTAAGGAGGCGGGCAGGTGGATAAGGTCGAATTGGGCAAGGCGTTGCGGGAGGCGCGAACCGACAGGTCGCTGACACAGGAACAGCTCGCGGAACTTGCCGACATCGGCGTCATGTATCTCGGCGAAATCGAACGCGGAAAGAAAATGCCGAGCCTCAAGACTTTCATCAAACTGATTGAGGCTTTGGACGTTTCGGCAGACTATATCCTGAAAAACGAACTCCCGACCGGGAAAGACTATGTGTTTGATGAAATCACGCAAATGCTTGCGGGGTTATCGCCCAAACAGCGGAAATGTATCGCGGAAATGATTGCCGTCTACGTCGCCAATCAGTAATAAATCCGTCCCTTCGGAGGCGCCGAATCCCGGCGCCTCCTTTTTTGCGCTTTTTTCGCCATAAACTGACAAAAGAAGTCACCAATCTCCGCCACCGTTCGACATCTTTCCCGGAAAGATGGGTGTAAGATTAGCATATGGCATAGGTTCTATGCTAAAAGTCGATTTTGGAAGGAGAAGAAAAATGACGGGCTTGATTGGAATCACCAGAAAAATTGACCATATGGGAAGGGTGACGCTCCCAAAAGAGTATCGGGAATTCTTTCAAATGCCGACAGGCAAACGGGTGGAAATATTTGCGACGGACGAAGGCATTTTGATTCGGGTTCCTGCCCGCGAAACGGCGGACCCGAGAAGCGGAACGGTGCGGGGAAGAACACCGGATTGCGACGGTATCACGAAGGATATGCTTTCCTAATCGCGCTTTGCAACACAAAATCGGGACCCGCAAAACGGGTCCCAAAACCAAAAGGGTCCGGCGTTTTCGGCGCCGCACCCTTTTTTCGATGCGATTTTTTCGGCAACACCGCCGCGAATTTTACGGGACTTACACCCACCACATGCCGGTCGGTTTCGGTTCGCGAATGATTGCCTGCTTGAGGAAGTAGGCGGCCTTTTCCAGCCCCTCGCGGTTGGTCATGATGCTGTCCTCGTGCTCGATGGAGAGGATATCGTCGTACCCCACCAGCCGCAAATTGCTGATGAAGTCCCGCCAATACTGCATATCGTTGCCGTACCCGACGGAACGGAACACCCACGCGCGGTGCAGTTCGTCCGCGTACGGCTTGGTGTCCAGCACGCCGTTGACCGCGACGTTGAGCCGGTCCACCTTCGTATCCTTGGCGTGGACGTGATAGATTGCGTCGCCGAGCGCGCGGGTCGCGGCGACCGGGTCAATCCCCTGCCAAATCAGGTGGGACGGGTCGAGGTTCGCGCCAATCAGTTTGCCGACCTCGCTCCGCAAGTGCAGCAGCGTTTCCGGGTTGTACACGCAAAAGCCCGGGTGCATTTCCAGCGCGATTTTCTCGATACCGTGCGCCTCGGCGAACTTGACTTCCTCTTTCCAATACGGAATCAGGACCTTCTCCCACTGCCACTGCAGCACGTCGTAATACTCGTTCGGCCACGGGCAGGTGACCCAGTTCGGGTTGCGGGACGTTTCGCAATCGCCGGGGCAGCCGGAAAACCCGATGATTTTACGGATTCCCAACTTTTCCGCAAGCAGAATCGCGTCGTGGAAGTCCGCGCGGTACTTTTCGCGGATGGCCTTGTCCGGGTGCACCGGGTTGCCGTGACAGCCAAACGCGTTGATGGGCATTCCGTAGGTTTCGATGGTCTCGCGGAATTCCGCGAGTTTGCGCTCGTCCTTCAGCAGGACGGCAGGGTCACAGTGCGCCTTGCCCGGATAGCCGCCGGCGCCGACTTCGAGTTCCTCGATGCCGATGGATTTGAGGTACGCGAGCGCCTCGTTCAGCGGCTGGTCGCCGAACAGGACAGTGATAACGCCCAACTTCATAGGAATTGCCTCCTTGCTGTTTTATTTATTGAAGTAATACGGTTCCCCGGTCTTGGCGGACACATAGATGCCCTCCAGAATCCGGCTGACGACCAGCGCCTGCTCCGGCAGGACGAACGGGTCGGTATCGTTCAGCACCGCGTTGAGCCAACTACGTGCCTCGCGTTCCTCCGGCGTACCGTTGCCGGTCCCCTCGTAGAAGGCGACGCCGCCGGCGTTCAAATCGGGCTTGAGGACGTACTGACGGCCCTGACGGATGCCGTTGATACGCACGCCGTCGAGCATATCCGCGCCGCCGTCCGTGCCGCAAAGCGTCGTGATGGCCTCGCGCGGGTCGAGCATATTCAGCGCCCAACTGGATTCGAGGACGATGGTCGCGCCGTTCTCCATGACGATGAACCCGAACGCGCTGTCCTCAACGGTCAAATCGCCGCTCTTCCAGTCGCCCCAGGCGTTGCCGGTCGGGAACTTCTCGCCGAGTTTGTGGTAGACCGTGCCGACGCAATACTTCGGCGCATAGTTGTTCATGCACCAGAGCGTCAGGTCCAGCGCGTGCGTGCCGATGTCAATCAGCGGACCACCGCCCTGCTCGTACTCGTTCATGAACACGCCCCACGTCGGGACGGCCCTACGGCGAATCGCCGTCGCCTTCGCGTAGTAGATTTCGCCCAGCGTGCCTTCCTCGCACTCCCGCTTGATGAAGAGCGAATCCGGGCGCTGCCGGTTCTGGTAGCCGATGGTCAGCTTCTTGCCGGTGCGTTTCGCGGCGTCGAGCATCTTTTGCGCTTCCGCGGCGTTGATTGCCATCGGCTTTTCGCACATGACGTGCTTGCCCGCTTCGAGCGCGTCGACGGTGATGAAACTGTGGGAACGGTTCGGCGTGCAGACGTGCACAACGTCCACCGTCGGGTCCGCGAGGACCTCCTTGTAGTCCGTCGTGACCTTCGCGTCCGGCGTTCCGTACGCCTTGGCGGCGGCCTCCGCTTTGGACTGCACCAAATCGCAGAACCACACCATTTCCGCGAGGTCGGAGCACTTCTTGAGCGACGGCAGATGCTTGCCGTTGGCAATCCCGCCGCACCCAATGATGCCGATTCTTAACTTTTTGTCCATGAACAATTCCTCCTTGACGTTTTGTCAATCTCTGTAGTATTTATAGTAAGCGAGGATGGTTCGTTCCTTGCCTACGGTCTGGTCATAGCCGGTCAGCGTCGCGCCTTCCAGCGAAAGGAACTCCCACGCGTGCAGGTCGGCGGATTTGACGCGAAAAATCGTCTTTTCCCCGCTGATGACGCTGAAATTCCCTTCATAATTGCTCAGAATGCCGCCCTTCGCGAGCACCCGCTCCTCCCCGTTCTCCTCCCGTTCGAGGATATAGCGCAGCGTCCGCCCGTCCAGCTTTTCCGCCATCCAGAGCCGGAATTCCGGGCTGTCCGTGTTGCGGGGCGGTTTGTCCTTCCGTTTCCTGCCGAACATTCAGTCGCCTTCCTTCTCCCGTTTCTTCCGCAAGTCCTCTTCCGTTTCCCGCGCGAGGTAGATGGGGCGCCGCTTGGTTTCGAGGTACGCCTTCGACAGGTATTCGCCCAGAATGCCGATGGACAGTTCCAGCATCCCGCCGACGAACAGAATGACGCACATCATAGACGGCCAACCGAACGCGGACGACACGCCGAGCAACGCGCGGACGATGATGATAAGGATTCCCACGAACGCCGCGAAACAGAACACCACGCCCATGACGGACGCGACCGCGAGCGGCGCCGTCGAAAACGCGACAATGCACTCCAGCGAATACTTGAACAGCTTCCAGAAGGAAAATTTGGTCTTTCCGGCGGAACGCTCGACGTTCTCGTAGGAAATCCATTCCGTCCGGTAGCCGACCCATTCGAAAATGCCTTTGGAGAACCGGTTGTACTCGCACAGCGACAGCACCGAATCCGCCATGCGGCGGGTCATGAGCCGGTAATCCCGCGCGGCGGGGACCAGCCGGACGTCGGAAATACGGTTAATCATGCGGTAGAACAGGTTCGCGAAGAAACTCCGGATGGGCGGTTCGCCCTTGCGAGAACTCCGGCGGGTGCCGACGCTGTCAAGCGTTTCGTCCTGTTCGAGTTTTTCCATCATTTGCGGCAAAAGCGACGGCGGGTCCTGCAGGTCCGCGTCCATATAGACGACGTAATCCCCGCGGGACGCCTGTAACGCGGCGTACATAGCCGCCTCCTTGCCGAAATTGCGGGTGAACGAAACGTAACGGAAACGCTCGTCCTCCGCCGCGGCCTGCCGCATGAACGCGAGCGTTCCGTCCCGCGACCCGTCGTCGACGAGAATCACCTCGAACGCATAGCGCGGCATAAGCTCCATCACCCGACAAATCTCCGCGCGGAAAAGCGGCAGGGATTCCTCCTCATTATAGCAGGGAACCATGACGCTAATGCACGGTTTCCCACGGTTTTGCTCCGCCATTTTTCACGCTCTCCCCCTTCCCGAACCTGCTTTATTCAATACTACCATATCTCCCTTTTTTTGTCAACGGGTTTTAAGACATTTTTCCGAAAAGAAATTGCAAAAACGATTGACAAACCGTTTCTTCTGTGTTAAAATAAACTCGTACCGGTTCCGATACCGTTTTTCGGCTCCAGAAAGGGAAACAGATGGCAGATTTCGGCAAACTTACCACGGAAGGCGAAAATTCCGCCGCCGCGTCCGTCGACCGCATGGACGCGCTTGCAATCGCCCGGCTCATCAACCGGGAGGACAAGACCGTCGCGCTCGCGGTGGAGCGCTGTCTGCCGCAAGTCGCCGAAGGAATCGAGCTGTTCGCCGGCGCGTTGCGCGCGGGCGGGCGGGTGTTCTATTGCGGCGCGGGAACTTCCGGTCGGCTCGGCGTGGTGGACGCGGCCGAGATCCCGCCGACGTACGGTCTGCAGGACCGCGTCATCGGTCTTATGGCGGGCGGATACAGCGCGCTGATTCACCCGTCCGAGGACGCCGAGGACGACCCGGACAGTCTGGTTTGCCTGTTGCGCGGGGAATACGCGTTCGGCGAAACGGACCTGCTCGTCGCGATTTCCGCGAGCGGCTCGGCGGAATGCGTCAAGGGCGCCCTTCGGTACGCGCGGTCGTGCGGGGCGAAAACGGTCTGCATTTCCTGCAACCGCGACAGCGACCTGATTCCGCTTTCGGACCTCGCAATCATCGCCGAGGTCGGCCCCGAAGTCATCCTCGGGTCGACCCGCATGAAAGCCGGCACGGCGCAAAAAATGATTCTCAATATGCTTTCGACCGGCGGCATGGTCCGTTTCGGGCGGGTGCGCGGGAATTACATGGCGTACATGATTCCGTCCAACCGCAAACTGGTCGACCGCGCCGTCCGCATGATTTGCCAAAAGACCGGCTGCACCCCCGAACGCGCGGCGCGCGAACTGGAAAAAGCGCACAACGTCATCGCCGACGCGATGGACGCGATTGAAACGGGCGCGGAGTCGTCGGGGGCTCGCGAATAACGGAAACAACAGAGAGAGAAAAAGAAAAACAGATAAAATCACAGAAAAGGAGTTCTCATCCATGAAAGCAAAACGCATTCTTTCCGCCCTGCTCACCGTGTTGATGCTGGTAACGGTCGTTGCGTCCCTTTCCGTCCCCGCGGCTGTGGCGGAAACCGTCGCATACAACCTGACCTACACCAATCCGGCGTTGACCGTCGATGTGGGCACGGAAATCGACTTGACGAAGGTCAGCGTTCAGGTCGACGCCACCACGACCCTCGCCGCCGGCTCCATCACCTGGAAGAACGGCGACAGTGCCGTCACCACGTTCACGCCGGATAAAAAAGGCGTAACGACGCTGACCGCAACCTCCGGTTCGACCACCAAAAACGTCTATGTGGTCGCGAAGAATCCGGACGAAACCGAGTACGTCCTGTACGAAAACGATTTTGATTCGGCTACCGCGGATTCCCTCGTCGCAGACGGCTGGATTGAAGCGAAAAATCAAACCGGCGGCTCTTCCCCGTACAGCGTTTCCGGCGGCGCGCTGCATTTGGGCGCGACAACCATCGGACAGTCCAAGCTCATGCTCCCGAAATGGCTGGGCGACTTCGGCGATTACGCCATTACGATGCACGCCAGCCAGACGGAAGTCGCCAACTCCGCCCGCTGGAGCGCCATCATGTTCCATGTGAAGGACGACGGCACTTACAAAGAGGAACGCCACATTACCGTTCGCGCCAACTCCGCAACGCAAACCATCGAATTCTCGGGAATGTACAACGGGGCATGGGAATATCCCTATGTGAACGTCAAGGAAGACCTTCGTGTCTCCTACGCGCTGGACATGACCAAAGGTTACCACGACCTCACCCTCAACCTCTTCGGCGGTTCCGCCGCCTTCTCGGTGGACGGGGAGCGGGTCATTTATGTGGAGGACATCTCCAAGCTGCAAGGCACGCAGCACAAAGAAACCACCGGTCTGCTCGGTCTTGTCTCCGACCAGGGCGTTCTGAACGTGGATTCCATCAAGGTCACCGTGATGGAGCAGGCGCCGGAAAAACTGCCGGAGCGCGAAAAACTGATTGATACCAGCGCAAACCGTCCGCAATCCAACATCACCAGCTATGTTTCGGACCAGGCGTACGCGAAGGACGAGGCCGCGTTCAACGCAATCGTCAACGCGGAGAACCGTCCGGTCGCGGTCCTGCTGGATGCTGCTGCCGACGCCACCACCGCAAACTTCGAAACCTATCTGAACACCTGCTACGACAAAAAAATCATTCCGGAATTCCGTATCACCACCGACGCGCAGCTGACCAATCTGGTCACGGCGCTCAAGAGCACGCTGGTGCCGGAAGCCGTCATTGTCACGCCGAACGCCGAACTTTTGAAGTCCGCGCGCGAGCAAAGACCAGCGTCCCTCCGCGGCATCTATGAAGTCACGGCGGAAACCATGACCGCCGACGAGCGCTTCGCCGCGTACCAGACGGCAGCCGGCGCGAACGCGCAAGGCATTCTGCTGCCGTACAATCTCGCGACCAAGGAAAACGTCGCGGTGCTCCAGCAGTTCCAGCTTTCCGTCTGGGCGCTCGGCACGGATGTCACCACCAATACCCAGGCGGCGCACCTGCTTGCCTCCGGCGCGAACGCGGTCATTTCCGACAACTACGCGCTGGTTTCGGAAGCGGAAACCAAACTCTTCACCGCGAAAAATTCTCTGACCCGTACCTCGGTCTACACCGCGCACAGAGGTTACTCGGAAAAGTACGCGGAAAACTCCATGGCAGCCTACCGGGCCGCTTACAACGAAGGCGTTGATAACCTCGAAACCGACGTGCACCTTTCCAAGGACGGCTACGTCATGGTCATGCACGACGACACCATCGACCGCACCACCGCCGGCACGGGGTATATCCACGACAAGACCTTCGACGAACTTCGTTCCTACAAGCTCGACGGCACGGACGAACCGATTCCGACCTTCGAGGAAATGCTTATCGAATTCAAGGACAAGGATATCAAAATCCTTTGCGAACTGAAGGAAGACCAGGCGGAACTGCCGAAAAAGACCGCCGAACTGGTCAAGAAGTACGACATGGAAGACCAGGTCGTTTACATCAGCTTCTACGCCAATCAGGTTCGCCTTATCAAGCAGGAGCTGAACACCTGTGCCGACCTGCTCGGCGGCACGGTCGCACAGGTCACGGACACGGCTGCGGTCCTCAACGGCTACTACTCGCTCCAGACCAGCGCGCTCAACTGCAACGGCACGATGGGTCCGTCCTACGGCGGCATCAATGCGGAATACATCCGCGACGCGGGCGACCGCGGCATGACGTTCTGGACCTGGACCTATTCGTCCAGCGTCCGCTCGACCGTCAACCAGATGTTCCTCGACGGCATGAACGGTCTGACGACCAATGACGCGGCGTACTTCAAGACCGTCGTCAAGACCATCACCGCGCCGGATACCGTCTACGCGGTCGTGAACAACAAGCTCACGCTCAACGCCAAGGCGGTCACCTACGGCAACGCCAAGACCAGCATCGCCTCCTCCATCAAGGTCACCGAGCTTGACAACGACGGCGTCGTCGAAATCAACGCCGACGGCACGCTCACCGCGAAGAAGAACGGCGAGGCGACGGTCCTCGTTTCCTACGAAGCGACGATGCCGGACGGCGTGACCAAGTACACGCTGTACACCCAGCCCATCACCGTCAAGGTCGGCGACATCGAAGGTCTGACGCTCAACAGCATGGACTACACGCTTGACGGCGACAAACTCTCCGGCGTTGCGGAAAAGACCTCCGCGAAGGATTTCCTGCTCGCAATCGCGGACGCGGATAACGCGAAGATTTATGACGCGGACGGCAAGGAAGTCGCCGCGACCGATGTCATCGGCAACGGCTACACGGTGGAGTACAAGGGCAAAAAGGCGACCATCGTCGTCCTCGGCGACGTGAACAGCAACGGCGAAGTCGACTTGTTCGACTACCTGCTCATCAAGCGCACCGGGCTCGGCACGTTCAAGCCCACCGAAACGCAAGCGCTTGCGGCGGACATCATCACCGGCATCGGCGACGGTGTCGACCAGACCGACTACATCGCGATCAAGCGTCATCTGCTTGGCAGTCTCAACATCTTTGGTTGAGTTCCGATTCAATTGAAAAGAGGGCGTCCGACGGGCGCCCTCTTTCCGCAAAAAGGGGGCCTGCATCATCAAAACCCAAAAACGTTTCCTTTCCCTCGCGCTCGCGCTCACGTTGCTGTTCGCGCTTGCGATTCCCGTCGGCGCCGCCGCGCGGACAAGGGTCTACGCGTCCGTCCGAACGGACCGGATGTCCGGCACGGAGCCGTTCCGCGTCGCCGTCGAGCTCTCGCCGGGGAGCGGCGAACCGGGAATCGCGTCCTACGTTGTCACGGTCCGCTGGGACCCGACGGTCCTCGAACTGGTGCGCGACCCGCGTTCCTATCGGAGTACCGGCTGTTGCTTTACCGACGTCTATTCGGACGGCTGGACCATGATTCCCGACGGCGACGTGACGACGGTCAACACGTCCATGGCAGCGCAAGGGCAACTCACGGTCATCTCCGGGAGCGCGGTCAACCGCGCCCGCTCGAACGGCGTGCTGTTCGCCGTCTGCTTCCGCCCGCGCGTATCCGACGTCACGACGACGGTCTCGGTGACGCCGGGTTCCGCGATGGTTTCCCCGGAAAACGCCCTTTCCTCCGCGTCCGGCGCCATTCACGACGTGGAAGCGCATTCCGTCCTTACGCTGCACCTGACTACACAGGAAGGACGGCGCGGCGACGTCAACGGCGACGGACAGATTGATTCGACGGACTACCTCCTGCTTAAGCGGCATATGCTCGGCACGCTCCGGCTCACGGAAAAGCAATTGCGTTTCGCGGACGTGACCGGGAACGGCGTCGTCGATTCGACGGACTATCTCCTGCTCAAGCGGCACATGCTCGGCACGTTCCGGCTGCCGTAACCGCCCGCCATCGCGACCGGCAGACCTGTTTTGACGCGGGTCCGCCGGTCTTTCGCATTTTTGCGCCGTTTCCCCCTTGCATTTCCGCGAAAACTATGGTATACTGTGGTGAAACAAGAAACAGAAAGGAAGATTTGACCATGAAACACCTGCATATGCGCGCAAAGGCGGTCGTCGCGCTCTGCCTGCTGCTTGCATTGCTATGCGCCGTTTGCGCGGGCTGTGCGAAGGACCCGAGCGAGACCGAAACGTCCGCCGGCAGTTCGTCCGCGGCGACAAGCGGGACCGACAGCACGGAAGCCGAAGGGAATCTCGTCGAAACGGACGCCTTTCAAGGGCAGACCGTCAAGGTTTACACCGCCGCGTTCAACGATTCGTACGTCACCGAAATCGGCAGCAACGAGAACAACGAAACCTGCCCCAAGGTGCTCAGCGACGAAATCGTCAATCGCACCCGACTTGTCGAGGACAAGTACGGCGTCACGATTGAGGAAACCATCGCGATAGACCCCAAGCGGTACAACGGCAGTTTCCTGACCTCCGTTCAGGAATTCGCGGCCGCCGGCTCGTTCGACTACGACATCTACTACCCCTGCCTGATAGACGCGGGAACCATGGCGGCGAACGGTCTGTTGCTCGACCTGAGCAGCGCCGAGGGAATCGACATCTCCAACCCGTGGTGGGACCAAATCATCATCAAGGACACCTCCATCGGGGGTAGCACCTACTACCTGACCGGCGACATCGGTCTCCGCGCAAAGAACGCCGCTAACTGCATCTATTTCAACAAGGCGCTGTTCGACCAGTACGGTATTCCGTACCCCTACCAGACCGTTCGGGACAAGAAATGGACCATCGACGAGGTGCTTTCCATCATCTCGCAGGTCGGGCTCAGCCAGGACCTTGACGGCGACGGAATCATCACCTATCACGATTCCTACGGCTGGAGCGGGCAAAACGGCGATATGCACAACCTGTTCTACGCCTCCGGCGAGCGTATCGTCCGCCCGGACGAGCAGAACACGCTGATTCTCTCGATGTACAACCAGAGAAGTTCCGGCGTCGTCGATAAAATCCTTTCCCTCATGCAGAACGATGCGGAATATGTGCTCGGCGACGACTTCTTCAGCGAATCGTCCACGCCGATGATTCTGCTGGAAGAGGCCTTCAAGGCGGACCGGTGCCTGTTCTATTCCGGCAACACGGAAACGGCGCTCCGGCTCGGCGACATGAAGAGCGAGTTCGGCATTCTGCCCGCCCCGATGTACGATTTGGAGCAGGGGCAGTACTACACGATGATTGGCGCATGGTCGTCGAACGCCTACTGCATTCCCGCCGGCATGGACGAGTCGCAGTCCTACCGCGCGCAGGTCATTCTCGACGCGCTCGGCGGTTACTCCGTCGATACCGTCGCAAAGACCTACTACGACGTGGTTTTGCAGTACCAGAAACTCCACACGGACGAGGACAAGGAGATGCTGGACATCATCTTCAGCACCACCGGCACCGACCTCGCGCACATCTACACGCTCGGCGACGCGACAAGCAACCTCTCGTCGATGCTGACCGGTCTTGCGTCCCAGACGCCCGGACAGTTCGCGTCCGCATATCAGTCGCTGGAAAGCGCGGCGCAGGCGGCCCTGAAAAGCCTGATTGAAACGTTCGAGAGCAACAAAAAGTAACCCGTCGGGGGAATTCCACCGATAGAACGATACGGCGCGGCGCCGATTTGGTGCCGCGCCGTATTTCTGCCGAAAAGGGCTTCGCCGGAAGTTCCACGGGGAACTCCACGGGGGGGCTTCGCCCCCGATTCAAGGGACTTTTTGAAAAAAAGTCCCTTGAAAATCCCCAAAAACTTTTTCTGTTTTGAGGGGGCAAAGCAAGGGGGACCCTTGTACGAACCGGGTCGACGTGACGAAAAATTTTTGCAATGCGCTTACGGCGCGGCGCCGATTCGGCGCCGCGCCGTATTTTTTTTGAAATGCGTCCGCCGTGGTCGGCGCATTTTCGGCAAACTCCAACCTGAAAAATACGGCAACAAAAAGACAGCACGGAAAGCGGTTCTGCTCTCCGTGCTGTGTTCCGTCGTCGCGAATGCCCGTTAGTCGGTTTCAGAGGACCGACCCGCGCGGCATTCGCTCAGACGATTCGATTTTGCTTGGAATTTCCCCTGCTGACGGGTCCTTACCGACCGCGCTTTTCGTCCAGGGAGAATTTGCGCAGCCGCACTGCCGAAATCACGCCGACCAGCGCCAGAACACCCATGATTGCGAAGAACAGAATGCTCGCGTCGTCGCCCGTGCTCGGGCTGGTGGTTTCGTCGCCGGAAGAGGTTCCGGGCGCCGTGCTTGAGGATTCTTCGCCGGAGGAAGTCCCGGGTTCCGTGCTCGACGTTTCATCGGAAGAAGTGTCGGTAGACGGTTTGCTGGTGTCCTCCACCGAAACGAACGTAACCGTAACAGAGATGTTGCCGGTAACCTTCTCGCCCGGAATCAGCACTTCGCCGGTTTCCGCGTTGTAGGTGTACGCATCCGCCGCAAGGGCTTCCCCGTTCACCGTGACCGTAATGCTTTCGGGCAGTTTGTACCCTTCGTTCGCGCTGACCGTGAAGGAAACGTCCTCACCCTCGGTCGCCGTTTCCGGCGCGTCCGTGCTGCCGTTCTCCACGCTCGCGCTGACCGTGAAGGTCTTCGGAACGTAGACACATGCCGCCGTGACCACGATGTTGCCGGTCACTTTTTCGCCCGGAATCAGCACTTCGCCGGTTTCCGCGTTATAGGTGTAACCGGTAATCGCTTCGCCGTTCACCGTGACCGTAATGCTTTCGGGCAGTTTGTATCCTTCGTTCGCGCTGACCGTGAAGGAAACGTCCTCGCCCTCGGTTGCCGTTTCCGGCGCGGTCGTACTGCCGTTCTCCACGCTCGCGCTGACCGTGAAGGTCTTCGGAACGTAGACACATGCCGCCGTGACTACGATGTTGCCGGTCACTTTTTCGCCCGGAATCAGTACTTCGCCGGTTTCCGCGTTATAGGTGTAACCGGTAATCGCTTCGCCGTTCACCGTGACCGTGATGCTTTCGGGCAGTTTGTATCCTTCGTTCGCGCTGACCGTAAAGGAAACGTCCTCACCCTCGGTCGCCGTTTCCGGCGCGGTCGTGCTGCCGTTCTCCACGCTCGCGCTGACCGTGAAGGTCTTCGGAACGTAGACGCAAGCCGCCGTGACGACGATGTTGCCGGTCACCTTCTCGCCCGGAATCAGCACTTCGCCGGTTTCCGCGTTGTAGGTGTACGCATCCGCCGCAAGCGCCTCCCCGTTCACCGTGACCGTAATACTTTCGGGCAGTTTGTACCCTTCGTTCGCGCTGACCGTGAAGGAAACGTCCTCACCCTCGGTCGCCGTCGCCGGCGCGGTCGTACTGCCGTTCTCCACGCTCGCGCTGACCGTGAAGGTCTTCGGAACGTAGACGCAAGACGCCGTGACAACGATGTTGCCGGTCACTTCTTCGCCCGGAATCAGCACTTCGCCGGTTTCCGCGTTATAGGTGTAACCGGTGATTGCTTCCCCGTTCACCGTGACCGTAATACTTTCGGGCAGTTTGTACCCTTCGTTCGCGCTGACCGTGAAGGAAACGTCCTCACCCTCGGTCGCCGTTTCCGGCGCGTCCGTGCTGCCGTTCTCCACGCTCGCGCTGACCGTGAAGGTCTTCGGAACGTAGACGCAGGACGCTGTGACGACGATGTTGCCGGTGATGTAATCGCTCTGCAGCGTCACAACGCCGGTTTCGGGGTCGTAGGTGTAGTTCGCGGAATCCATTTCCTCACCGTTCATGGTGACGGTGATGCTTTCGGGCAGTTTGTACCCCTCGTTCGGCTTGACCGTGAAGGAAACTTCCTCGCCCTCGGTAATGGTATTCGGCGCGTCATGGGTACCGTTGAGCACCTGGACGTCAAGCCGGAAGCTCTCCGCCGCAAAGGTCAACGGAATGTTCTTAACGGATTCCGCCTTGCCGGGTTTGCCGTCTTCGACCGTCGTCACGTCGACGGTCTTCCCGACCAGTTTCAACTCGTCCGCTTCCTCATAGGAGAAGACCAGTTTCGCGACCGGGCGGTTCAGGGAATCGGCGTCGGCGTACGCGAATACGACGGTGCCGTTCGCGGCGGTGGCGTTTGCATAGAAGTCGACCAACCCCTCGACGCTGACCAGGGACAGCTCGGCGGGATAGGAGACATTTACCAAACCATTGGTGGACCCGGCGGCGGAGATGTCAATCGTAACCGTGTTGTTCTTCACGTCGACCACGTTGTAGTCGCCGCTTTCGGTCTTTCCGCCCACCTCAATCGCGTTGCCGGCAGCGCTTTCGGTTTCCGGAGCGACCATCGACAGCTTGTCGGACAGGTTGTTGACGACCGTGTACGACGCAAGCGTTTGCACGGCGTTGCCTTCGTCAGCCGGTTCGATCATTGCGGGATCGTACAGAGCGCTGACCGGCCAGACTTCGTCGCCGAAGGGCATCGAGCCGGCGATTCCGCAGAAGGCGATGTCGCCCGTGATGTCAAAGGTGATTTCAATGAGGGAGAGATACGCGGTGCTGTCGCCCTCCTTGTAGTGAGCCAGGAGCAACGGCTCGGTCATGCCGTCCGGATACAGCGCATTCCTTGCGGTGAAACTGTACATCATGGACGTGACCGAAGAACCGTTTGCGGCGGCGGCGCCGTCGAAGGTCATTCCGACGTTACCGACCGGACCGTAGCCGAGGCTTCCGGCGGAATTCAGATAAATCTGATACAGATCGCCGTTCTCCAGCAGCATATAGTAGTAGTCGCGCTGATTTCGGGAATCCATGCCGCTGAACGCGATGGCGCAAATGTTGCTGGGAAGTGCGCTCGAAAGGTCGACCGTGTACAGACTGCCCGTTTCCGGCAGGAGAATCATCAGGACCTTGCTGTTCGCCTGCGGCGCGAGGAGCGCATAAGCTTTTGCGGTGTATGCCGCGAAGTAGTTATTCACCGCAGCGTCCGGGAACAGGTACACGGGATTCATGGCAAACAGGGACGTCGAAGCGAAGGTGTTCATATCCACCCGCCAGACGTTGCTCCCGTCATGTCCGTACATCGTTTGGAAGTCAAGCGCGAGGTCGCCCGCGTACAGCGCCGGACCTTGCGTACCTTGCTTGAACTGACTGGGATCCTGCAGGTTGAAGGTGCTCCACCAGGTTTCGCTGTCCTTGTTGAAGACCATGCCCGCAAGGTCGATGCTCGGCGCTTCCTTGACGACAATCTTGGAGGTCGCCTTGATGGCGGGATCCTTCTTGGACGCGGCGGTGAGGGTCGCCTCGCCGACGCTGAGACCGGTGACGTTACCGAATCCGTCCACTTCGGCGATATCGGTCTTATCGACCGACCAATCCAAATCGGACGCGGTCAGAATCGCGGGGAGAATCTCCGGCGTGACGCCGGAAACGCCGCCCTTAAAGACGTGGACCTCCGCCGGGAGCTTGATATCCGTGGGAGCCACTTCGTCGAACGCTTCCGTTTCCAGGTCGATGATATATGCGTGGAAGTTCTCCGCGTAGTCGGCCACATAAATCATGATCTTGTTTACGCCCGTCTTGCTGACGAGGTAATCGACCTCTTCCCACGGGAAGTTGACGACGCATTTCTCGTTCGGAGAAGTCTGCTCCGGCAGGACGCAGTCGACGTACGCGGAGCCGTCCGCGGTCATTAGGCTGACGAACGCGACGTAGCGGCTGTCCTGCACCGTGACTTCCAGTTCGCCGCTCATCTTTCTACGCGCGGTGAGCATCGTCGGTTTGGTGTCGTCGATGGTCATGGTCGTGGAAAGAATCGCGCCGTTTCCGATTTCGACCGTTTCGTAAACGGTTTGGAACTCGTTCGCGGTAACGGTATTGACCGGCTCGTCCTCCGTGCTCTCGGAAAGCGCTTCCCCGAAGTAGTATTCGGGCAACGCAACCAGTTTCACGGTGAACGTATCGCCTTCTTCAAGGTTAAGGGCGGAAACCTTCTGGTTGATACCCAGCGTGGAAACGAGGGATTGCCAGTTGCCGCCGTTGGTATAGTAGAATCCGCTGTTGGTCTCGGCGGGAGCCGTGACGCCGAGGAGATTGCCTTCCGCGTCCTCGATGACGGCCGCCACATACGCGTTGCGAATCAGCGCGAATTCATAGCCGACCAGCGTGTCGCTGCTCTTGATAGCGGTGCGCGACGCGTCGGTATCATAGAAGTCGAAACCGCCGAGGTCTTCAAGACCGTACGAGTAGAACGGGTTGATGAGCTTGCCGTCCTCCGCCTTGGTGTTGCTGTCCTTATAAAGCAGGACGTTGGACGTGGACGTGTTGCTGTTGTACGGGATATTCCCGCTGTCCTGCCCGTAAACGTAGGCGTCGACAAATTCCTGGTAGTTGGTGCGGTCGAACATGGAGGGTTCGCTCCAGTTCCCGTAGAAACCGAGAATCGGGATGGAGTACTCCACATCCTGCACGCCTTCCTCGTTCGGAACAGCCGTCACGAAGGTGTAACCCTCGACATACGCGCCGTTTTCGTAAGCGGAAAGCTGGGCTTTGTTCACTGCAATCGTGACTTCGACCGTGACGGTATCGCCCGCCGCCACCGTGATGTGCTTGCCGATTCCGGCAAGGATCAAATGTGCGTCGTAGGTCGTCAGTTCGCCGTCGTCATCGACGTCGCCGTTCTCCACGTTGACCTTCGCGGGCTCGACCTTGCCGTTACCGGAAAGGTAGTCGAGAAGGTCCTGCGCGTCGCGCTCGTCGGTCACGCCGTCGAGGTTGAAGTCGGCCGTCAAATCGCTTTCGGTCACCGGCTCGCCGTTGACCGTATAGCTGACCGTCGCGCCCAATTTCGTGGTCGCGGTGTCCAGCCAGGTGTAGCCGTATTCGGAATACAAATCCTGCGTGAACATATCGGTGGAAAGCACATAGTCGCCGTCCGATGCGCCCACATTGGTAATCAGGAACGAATACGTGTAGGTGCCGTCCTTCGTCGGGTCGTCGCCGAGTTCGACTTTGACTTTCCCGTCGGCATAGGAGTCCGTAGCGTCATCCGTCATTTGGATAACGGCCTGCGCCTGAACCGCCGCGCCAACATTGGCAAGACCGGCGCCCTGGCTGAGGACAGAGTAGTAACTGCCGTCCGCCGCGAGGACCGGTTTCGCCGTGGACATCAGCAGGCTGTTGATGAGCGCGCGACGATTTTCAAAGTTTTCGAACTTCGCCGCGTTCTCGCGAATGTACTGCGCGACGACCGCCACCATACCGGTCACTTGCGGCGCCGCCATGGAGGTACCGGACATATTCTCGTACGCGTCGCCGCTCGCAATCGCGCCGTTCACGGAATAGATGTTTCCGCCGGGCGCGGTGATTTCCGGCTTCATGACCAGAGAACCGGGAACGCCCCACGAGGAGAAGCTGGACATCGTGTAGCGATTGTCCGGGTCCGCGTCGCCGCCTTTGGTGCCCACTTCCGCGGCGACGTAAAGTTCGCCGGTGTAGTAGGGCGCGTCCCAGGGGTTGCTCGCGCCGGTGTTGTCATACAGAACGCTGAGCTTTCCGGGTTCGCCGATGCGGAACAGGTCGCCGTCCGCCATGGAAATGGAAACGGCAGGCGCGTCACCGTCATAATCGGTCAGGTCCATGTTGATGGTGCTGCCCGGCGCATTGTCGACGATAATCACGGCAGCCGCGCCGAGTTTCGCCGCCGCGGAGCACTTGAGCGCAAAGCTCGAAATGCCGCGGTTGACAAGGACAATTTTGCCCTTTACACCGTTTTCGTCGCCGTTCGCCTTCAACTGCTTGTCCAATTTTTCGATTTGGTCTTCAAGCGTTGCCGTCAGCGTGCCGAGCGCCCGCGTGTGAATACCGACCGTGTCGAGGTAGACGAAAGGATACGCCTCGTCACGAGCGAGGGAAATCATACCGGGCTTGCTGTAGTTGGAGTTGGTGTCATTATAAAAGACCATGTCGTCGCCCACACGGACGTAATTGGAGGTGACGCCGACGTTATCGACGGAAGCGACGGCAAGGGAATTCGTGAAGCTTCCGGGCGAGCCGCCGGTGTGGAAACTCACGTCGTCGCCGAACAGGGCGCCGACTTCGGAATTCTCCGCCCAGTAGCCGTTGTTGCCGGCAGACATGGTGACGACCGTGTCGCTGTTGACCATGAGGTCGTTGAGGACTTCCTCGTAGATGCCGCTGTTGCTGAAGCCGGGCATCGCGGAGCCCAACGACAGGTTGACGGAATCCGCGCCAAGCAGAATCGCGTCCTCGATAGCGACCATGTAGTCGGAATCATAGGCGCCGCCGTTGGTGCCGAAGACCTTCATCGTCAGGATTTGCGCGTCGGGCGCGACACCCTGCGTCTTGACCGCGTCCAGCGCGGAGACAAAGTCGTCGCCCTTCCGGATATAGGCGTTTGCCGCGGCGATACCGGTGACGTGGGAACCGTGTTCGCCCTGGTCGTCGTTATCGTGGGTGATGTCGTGGTTCTCGTCCACATAGTTGAATGCGAACGGAATCTTATTGGAAACGAAAATCTTTTCCGGGTCGGCAATGTTCGCGATATGCAGCTTGCCAAGAACCTCTTTGACCTCGTCCTCCGTCAGCATGGATTCCTTCTGTATCTCGGTCACTTCATGCTGTTTGAGCGCGTAATCGAACGCCGCCGCGTCGAACGACTGGTGGTTCGTGTCGACGCCCGTGTCGATAATCGCGACTTTACTGCCCGCACCGTAGAACTTTCCGGCCCAAGCGGCAGGAGAACCGATTTGAGCGGAGGAAGTGCTCATGTTGGGGTCGACAGGCAGGTCGGTATCCGTCACTGCAGGCGCATATTGTGTCTCCAGAACGACGTCCTTGACGCCGGAAACGGATTTGATGTCGTCAATGCGCCCGTATGTCACGTTTGCGGAGATGATGTTGGCGGCGAGCGTCAGGTTCCACACCACGTCCAGCGCTTTTCCGTGCAGGACGTCGCGCTCGATGACGCTTTCCACCGAAGCCTGCTTCTCACGCAAAGAATCGCTGTAGGCCATTGCCTCCGCGTTTTCCGCGATACCGATGGTGGAATACTTTTTCTGTAACGTGGGCGTATCCTCCAAAACGATAGATACGCGGACCACGTCGTCCGGCGCCGGTTCCTGCGCGAGCGGGGCGTCGGGCAGCAGATTGCCCAAACCCTTGTGGATATCCGGCAAGACGTCAGTCTCTGTGAATCGCAAAGCGTGCGCGTCAACCGAGAACGCGCCGGTGGCAATCGGAATGCCCGCAAGCATGACGACAGCCAACAGCAATGCGACCCATTTCTTGGTGATGCTGAACTTGCTCATAACTTCCTTTCCTTTCTGCCATGTTTCTGCCTTCGCGATGTTTTCCGAACGCACCGAAAGGCAAAGCGGAGCGCCCGCCGGAAGTTTCCCGTTCCGCCGCCCCGCCTCGTCTCCTCGATTCGGGAACGGCAATACGACCCTTCCTACACCGAAAAACAGCATTCTTTGCCCTCATTCAAACGGCTTTTGGAACACTTCTTCCCATGTTAGGAAATATTATACAGAAACAGCGAAAAAAAGTCAATACTTTGATGAACAAAATGTAGAAAAATTTTTCTGTCGACTTTGTGCAATCCGACGTTAAATTCCCTTTTGCGTCGGTTTTTGTATGCGATTTTCACGCAAATTCCCTCCGACGTGAAAAATTTTTGTGATTTTTGCGACGTGAGCGTGTCCGAACCCTTTTCGGCGGCATTCGACATATTTATCAATTTATTCCCTTTCGGCGGGCGGAATCGGCACAAAAAAAGACGGCGCTGCCGTCTTTTCGGTTTGTCGGGAAACCCTTTTCGGACCATGCCGGTTCGTTCCGGACAAGCAAATCCCTTGCTTTCGACCCCAACCGAAAAAGTTTTTGGGGATTTTCAAGGGACTGCACAGCGTGCAGTCCCGGATTGGGGTCCCCCAACGAACACGGTTTCGGTTGCCGACGCGCGGTCGACCTTGCTTTGTTACTGCTTTTTCCCTTTATGACCGCCGACCGCGTTGAGCAGGCAGACGGCGAGAATCAGAATGCACATGACCAGAAAAATCCCAAGCATGCCTTTCCCCAGATAGGGCAGTGTCTCCAAAAAGGATTGCGGATGAAATTCCATGACCGGCACCCCCTTAATGCGGAATCAGGCTGAGAATCAGTCCGCCGGCGATGACGGACGCGATTTGCCCGGAAACGTTGACGCCGATGGAGTGCATCAGCAGGAAGTTTTGCGGGTCCTCTTTCAGCCCCATTTTGTGGACGATTCGCCCGGACATCGGGAACGCCGAAATGCCCGCCGCGCCAATCATCGGGTTGATTTTATTCTTCAGGAACAGGTTGAGGAACTTCGCGAACAGCACGCCGCCGACCGTATCGAAAATGAACGCGAACAGCCCGAGCCCGAGTATCAGCAGCGTTTCCGGGCGAAGGAAACTCTCCGCCTGCATTTGCGTCGCGATGGAAATGCCCAGCACGATGGTCACGAGATTCGCGAGCACCTTTTGCGCCGTTTCCGACAGGGAATTGAGCACCCCGCATTCGCGAATCAGGTTGCCGAACATCAGGAAGAACACCAGTGACGCGGCGGACGGGGCGACCAGCGCCGTCAGCAGGAAAATCCCAATCGGGAAGAGGATTCGCGTGCGCTTGGACACTTCCTTCGGCTGGTACGGCATGCGAATCAGGCGCTCCTTGCGGGTCGTCAGCAGCCGGATAAACGGCGGCTGAATGATGGGAACGAGCGCCATATACGAATAGGCGGCGACCATGATAGCGCCGGTGTATTGGCTGCCGAGCGTATTGGCGACGAAAATCGACGTCGGTCCGTCCGCGGCGCCGATAACGGCGATAGAAGCGGCGTCCTTGAGGTCAAAAAACATGGAGGCGGTGCAAAGCGTGAAGAAGATGCCGAATTGCGCGGCCGCGCCGAACAGCATCAACTTCGGGTTCGACAGCAACGGTCCGAAATCAATCATCGCCCCAATCCCGATGAACAGCAGCAACGGGAACAGTTCGTTGGCGATTCCGGCGTTGTAGAGCGTCGTCAGCGCGCCGTTCGGCAGAATCGCGTCCACGTTCGGGATATTGACGAGCAGCGTCCCGAAACCGAGCGGCAGGAGCAGCGTCGGCTCCATGTCCTTCTTGACCGCAAGGAAAATCAGCACGCCGCCGATGACGAACATCACCAGATGCTGCCACGTCAGTTGGGCGGCCGTTTCGTAGAGAAACTGCATGGTTTTTCCTTCCTTCCCTGCATTCGGCAGGATTCGTTTTGGTTTTCCTTTCTTTTAGTATACCACGCCGAATACGCCCTGTCAATCACCGAATGAAAAATTTTCCGTCAGGAATTCCGGCAATCCACGAGGGAGACCGTCGTCACGCCCGGCAGGGTACGCACGGCGGCGACCAGACGCTGTTGCGCGGCGGAAACGCTGATTTCGTAGATGATTTCCGCGTAGCGGTCGTTCTGCACGAGGGAGGAAAGGCGGCGGCGGACATGGTTCTCCGCGAGCAACTTTTCGACGCTTGCCGCCGTGTTTTCCGCCTCCGTGCGAATCACGAGCAGGTACGGCCGCGTCCCGTTGCGGGTCAGGCGCGCCGCGATGAGCGCGACAAGCCCGATGAACAGACAGCCGATGACCGTAATCAGGTAAAAGCCCGCCCCGGCCGTGATTCCCGCGGCGACGCACCAGAACATGAACGCCGTGTCCGACGATTCCTTCAGCGCCGTGCGGAACCGCACGATGGAGAGCGCGCCGACCATGCCGAGCGACAGCGCGAGGTTCGACGTAATCGTCAGCACAATCATAGCGCTGATTGACGTCACCAAAAGCAGGGTGATCTCGTACCCGCGGCTCGCGGCAATCCCCCGCATCGTCAGGCGGTAGATCAGCAGGATAAACAGCGCCGCAAGCAGCGACAGCACCAGCGACAGCACCACGCGGGCGGCGCTGATGTCCGACTGGAACCCCTCCAGAACGCTTTTTTTGATGATATCCGCAAAACTCATGACGATTTGATTCCTTTCTCTTCTGATTCAGTGCCAAACGGCCCGGCAAAGCGCGTATTTGGAAACGGAAAGCTGCATCCCGCCGCAAACGGCGCTGAGTTTTCGCACAAACGCGGGCAGGTACTCCCCGTACTTGACCTCCATGACCACGGTTTGCGGCGGCAGGGCGGGAATGCCCGCGCCGGACGGGTCGAACAGGTGCTCCGCCGTCGGCGGGAGCGCCTCGACGTGCGTGTCGAACGTCAGGCGGGTGTCGGTGCCGGGATAGACGAACGCGTCCCGCCTGTAGCGGACGGTCACCGCCGGCAGCAGTCCGCGCGAACGCATATCCGCCGCCATCACCAATCCCCGCCCGGAAAAGCGTTCGAGCGGCGCCGCGGGGTCGCTCAATTCGGCAATCTGCTCCTTTCGCAAGGACGCGCTGTGCTTTTCGGTCATAATGCCGCGCTTAACCTTGCGCTCCAGCCGGATGAAGTCCCCGTTCGCGCCGTAGGTCCGAACGCGGTACTTCGTGTGCACCCGCACGCCGTCCAATTTTTCGTCCAGCGCGCTGTCCAGCCGGTCGTCGTAGTAGAGCGACGTTATCAGGTAGCTCCCGTCCGGGGCGTGCTCGTCCGGGCGCATCGCCGTTTCCGCGCGGTCGCGGAGCAGGACGTACTGCCGGTAGTCGATGAGGAACTTCTCCTCGTGTCTGGTTGCCACGCGAATGCTCCTTTCCGGTTCAAACGGGGAACCCGTATGCCCGCAAGTCGTCCTCCGAGAGCGAAAAATACGCTTTCAAATGGGAAAGAACGTACTTCCCGCGCCGCCGTGCGAAACTACGCACGCCCTCGACTTGCGCCTGCCAATCCGAAAAACTCAAATTCCAGCGCTCGCAATCCCGCCGCATCTCCGGCAGAATCGCCTGCTCGTACGCGTCAACGGCGGCGACCACCTTGTCCGCCGCCCACACGTTCGTCATCTGCCACGCAAACCGGCGAAGGAATTTCTCGCGAAAGCCGGAATTGCGGAGGAGCCCGTTGATGAGAGCGGTCGAAAACCGGTCCATCGAGCCAGTGCCGTTCGGGTTGAGGTGTTCGGCGACCGTATCAAAGTCCGCCGAGCGGAAGGACTGGTCGACGTCGTAAAAAATCCACGTCCACTTGCCGCCGGTCACGCGGAAGAACTTGATGTTGCCGTTGTCGGTGTTGGCGATGTAAATCTCCGCGATGATGTAATCGATATACTCGTCAATATCCACTTGCGCGGCGACGTAATCGTAAAATTCCTGATTGGAAAGGTCGTGTCCGCGCACATAGGAAATCAGTTCCTGATACGCCTTGCTGGTCGTGCCGTTGGCGCGGGTCAGGTCGACCTGTTCCTGGTCGACGTTGTAGTTCCCGGCGACGTAATTCTCGTTGATTTTTTCCCGGATATAGTAAACGCCCCAGAATTCGCCGTTCAGATAGAGCACGACCGGGCGGTTCTTCTGGACCGCAACGTCGGTTTCCCGGGAGATGAGGTCGGCAAGCAGGGGGTCGCGCATACGCGCTTTGGCATAGTCCTGCCCGGTATTGCGGAAAAGAAACGCCTCGTATGTGTCCAGCCCGTCCTCCCCGAACAGCGGGTACCGCAAGGCGGAATTGCCGTAGGACGCCCGAAAAAAGCAGGAAAACGACTTCATCGCCAGCGCGCGGGAATACGCCCCGAAGATACGAATCCCGCACGGGGAAGAAAATCCGCCGCCGTCCGGCTCAAACAGCGAAACCGTCGCCGCTTTCTCCCACGTCTGCCAATAGTTCGCCCCGACGTGCGGAAATTCCGCCGCCGCGCCCGGTCCCTCCACATAGATGCCCGTGTAGTAATCCCACAGGTTCTCCGGCGTCGTCACCAGCGTCGCGACCGGAAGGGTATGCCCCTCGTTGAGCAGGTAGGTCAGGTCGACGACAGGGCTCGGCGTCTTGCCCGGTTCACAGCAAATCGCGCGGACGACCGTGGTTTTCGTCAGGCGAATGCGCCCGTCGAACACCGGCGAAGCGACCGTCGGTTCGGAGCAGTCGAGCGTGTAATAAATGGGTCCGGGTCCGCTCAGCACCACGTCCAGCCCGTCGACGCCGTTATAGACGCCTTGCGCGGTCACGGCGGTCGGCGCGGCGGACAACGCGGCGGACCCGCCGTTCGCGCGTCCGGGGGACGGCTCGGCGAGGGCGGAGAATGCGTCCTCCCCCTGCGGTCGCCCGTAGGAAACGTCCGCGGGCAGACCGGGAATCACGACGCTGTCCGCTACGGTCAGCGTCCCGCCGCTCTCGTGCGACAGGTAGAGCCGGTCGCCCGCCGAAGCGAGCGCGAACGGCAGGACCGGGTAGCCGGAAAGCAAATTCTCGGTCGTTTTGCTCAGGAACACCACGAAATATTCGCCCGGTTCGAGGGTTTCGGCGGGGAGCGCCCCCTGCCGGAGTTCGTCCGGGTCGTCGGACAGGTACCACCCCGAAAGGTCGATAGCCTGTTCGGAAACGTTGAGCAGTTCCACCCAGTCGCAACAGGTCCCGTACGGACCCTTCAGGGTTTTCGTGTTGCTCGCGAGCGCCTCCGAAATGCGAAGTTCGGTCGGCGCGGCGGACGCGGCGAACTGTTTCGCGCCGTCCTCCGTGTTCGCAAATCCCATCGTGACCTCGCCGGAACGGTAGGCGACCTCGCCGCCGTCCTCCTCCCGCCGCAAAGACTTTCCGTCCCCCGCGGGAACGCAGGTCACCGGTTCGCTGTACCGAAAATCCGGGCAAACCAGCCGCACTGTCTCCCCGACGGACAGCCCGAACCCCGTATGCCCCTCTCC
>CANQTR010000016.1 GCA_947626805.1 uncultured Clostridia bacterium | reverse complement strand
GACGGGACGGACCGCTATACGGTCGCGATGTCGGGGGATTCGCTGTGCTTCCTCGGCGGCGCCTACGGAACGACCTATCACAGCGTGGACCGCTTTCTGGACTATCTGGACGGGCAGGACGGCGATTGGGAAATCCCCGCCGACTTCTCGCTGGAAGGGGAGCACCACCTGACGGTGGTCGGTTGTATCGGGGACAGTATCACCTTCGGGGTCGGGACGACGGACGCCGCGAACGCCTATCCCGCCGCGCTCAACCGTATCCTTTGGCGGGATTGCGTGGTCGTCAATTACGGCGTCGGCGGCATGACCATGCGCGGCGACACCTGGGCGTCCTATCTGCAATGCGCGAAATATACCGAAGCGCTGCAGGATTGCCCCGGCGTGGACGTGTTCACCGTCATGCTGGGGACCAACGATTCCAGACCGGATATCGTCGAGTCCTACGGCGTGGATTGGGAGCAGTTTGAAAAGGGGTTCACCGACCTGCTGTCCTCCCTGCAAGAGAAGAATGCGAACGTCCGCTTTATCCTGATGAACTGCCCGGTCTATTACGGGGACAGCACCTATGCGGCGGACTACATTCTGGAATGGCAGGAGCGGCTGTACGAAACCTACCGGGAAACCTACGCGCTGTCCTTCTACGATATGCGCGCCTTTTCCGAGGCGAATATGCCGGAAACCTGCTTCGGCGATTTGCTCCACCCCAACGACGCCGGATATGCCATTATGGCGCAAGGCGTCGCGGATATGCTCCGGGAATACCTGGGGCTTTCCTGACACTTTTCGGCGGGATTCGCGTTTTTGCGCGAAAAAAACGCGCATGCACCGCAAGCGGTTTTGGATGCGCAAGGCGGGCGTTTTCCGAAAGGGGAAACGCCCGCCTTTTCTTTTTTCTACAGCATTTGTCCGTAAAACGCAAGCCCCGGGCGGGAGAACGGCTTTCCCGCCGAAAACATAAAAAATCGCGGCAAGCCAAAAGGGCTTGCCGCGACGCTGGCGCAGAGGGAGGGATTCGAACCCTCGTGTGCTTTCGCACAAACTGATTTCGAGTCAGCCCCGTTATGACCGCTTCGATACCTCTGCATTACCTTAGCAGTATACCACAAATTTTCCCCTTTTGCAAGGGGGTAACGCAAATTTCCGGCGGTTTTTTCGAAAAAATCCGCAAGGGAGCGTTGAGACACGCTCGCGGCGCCGGACGAAGTGCCGTTCGGGGAATCTCACGGCGAAACCGCGCGCAACGAGGCGCGGCGGACGTCGGACAAACGGAAGCAGGAACGCTACGACCCGGTGCGGGAAACGGAGCGATTCCGGGCGGTCGCGGCGCGGCTGAACGCCGTCGCGAAGGAAAACGGCGTCCCCCGTCCGAAAAGGGCGGGGGACGATCTTGCTTTCGGGGCGGAAGCGGGCGCCGATTTGCGGGAACGCGGCGTGCCGACTATTCCTTTCGCGCGACGTGGTACCAATGCGCGACGATTTTTTTGGAAACGCACGACGCGCCGTCGTCGCTCCCGTTGACCGAAACCGGCTTGCCGAACGGGCAATATGCCAACGCGTAATACTGACCGGTCGCCACAAAATACACGGAACCGTCCTCATGGCACCAGATGTAGTCGAGCGTCGCCTCCGGGTCCGGAAAAGCCTCACGGATTCTTTCGATACGTTCCTGTAAATCCGGGTCGATTTCCAAATCAACGGACCTGCCGGCGTATTTCAAACCGGTATTCACCCAAAACCATTCCTCCGCGTCGGCGTCATTCTCTCGTTCTTCCTGGATAAACGCACTGCAAAATGCAGCCACCTGAGCGAAGTCCTCCTGATATTCCGGAAAATCCTCCACGTTGTATTTCCACCGCGTAGCGTAATAAAACGACAGATTGACGAAAAGGAAAACCGCGAGATAGGCAACGAGAATCGCAACGAGAACCGCTCCGACGATTCCGAAGGCGTATTTTTTGGATTTTTTCGTCGTACTCACCCCTTTCGTTTCCGAAATTTGCGGATTTTACGGTTTTTCCGAATCCGCGGGCGCGGGGTTCGCCGTCAAAGCGGCTTTTGCTTTCCGTTTTTTCCGTAAATAGAGCTCCGTCAGCAGCACCGCGCCGAGCAACGATACATACGCGAGGGGAAATGTGAAAAGCATTTCCGTTACGCCGGTGGTCCATGCCGCGCCGCTGAATCCGACGCTATTCGTTGCGCTATAGTCCGCCCACGCGTCCGGGCTGACCTTCGGCAGGAGCAGTTCCGTCAGTTTGGCGGAAAGCGCATACCCAACGACCGCTGCATAGAGCGGCGGGAGGTAAAAATGCGCCTGCCTTCGGAAAAGCGTGACGATGGGCGGTACCGCAAGCAGCGGCAGAATGAAGAACAGGGACAGAAAAAGCAAATCCGTCGAAAAAACATAAAACAATAGGAGCGTCACCGTCGGCACCGTCAGGGCGGCAAGCACGCCGAGCACGTTGTAAACGACGCGCAAGGGGCTCTTTTTCATGACACGCACCTTCGTTTACCAAATTTCGGTCGGGATGCCGTTCCACGACGGGGAGGTGAACCCTTCCGCCCCTTCGTGGTAGTGAATGACGTAGGCGGTTTCCCGGAAATCGTTCGTGGAAGGTATGGAATCCAACAGGAAAAAGTCAATTTCCGGCGCGTCCCCCTCGAAATAGAGGTCGATTCGGTCGGCGTCCTTGTTGATTTGCAGCGTCAGCTTCGTCACCGACGACGGGAGCACGACTTCCTTCACCGACGTCGTATACAGGTAGCTTAAGTCAACGTCTTCCAGCCCGTCGTTCAGCGTCAGGCTTTCCAAGGACGCGCAATTGCCGATCACGTTCGTATCGAAGGTTTTCAGGCTGCTCGGCAGGGTCAATTCCCGCAGGGGCGCTTCGCAGAACGTCATATATCCGATTTTGTCCACGCCGTCCGCAATCGTGAGGCTTTCCAGCCCGCTGTATGCGAAAATTTCCTCTCCGCCGATCGAGCAGGGAAGCGTGACCTGCTTGAGGGATTTGCAATTTCTGAACGCAAGACGATAGAGGTTTTTCAGCGACGACGGAAGGACGACGTCCGAGAGCATTTCGCAATTTTCAAAGGCTTTTGCGTCGATTTCGGTGAGCGCGTCCGGCAGATTGACTTCCCGAAGGTTTTTGCAGTCCTTGAACGCTTCGCGACCGATTCGCCGAATGGTGTTCGGCAGTTCGACGCGTTCCAGAACGTCTTTGACCGCGTAAAATGCGGAATCGAAAATTTCCGTGACGGTTTTCCCGTCGAAGGACGCGGGGACGACAACGGACGAAGGAGGAACGATTTCGTCCGCCGCGTCGCCCGTGGGAAGGAATGCGTAAGCGAGGGTCCCGTCCTCAAGCGGCACATAGATACTGCCGTCCTCGACGACGTAGTTCCCGATACTGTTGACGCTGAAGCGCAACGAGGTTTCGTCGGTGGTTTTGTCGCAAGCACAGAGAACAAGAAGCGAAAGTGCGAAAAGAAAACAAACGGCTTTTTTCATGGCATAACGATTCCTTTCTTCTGTCGAATTTTGCAACTTCAGGATACCACGCGGGCGGGGCATTGTCAAGCATTTTTCAGGAAATTTTTTGTATTTCCAGCCGCGACGACGTCAAAGCAACGCCGTGACGACCGCTTCGCCGTCGTTGACGAACACCTCGACGAGGTACGCGTCCCGTAGGATTTGCAAACGGCGCACGTCGCCGCGATACACGACCGGGTCGCGCCCCGTGCGCTCGATACGGAACCCGTCCGGCGTGCGGCGTACGCAAGGGTCGCTGTCGGTCAGCAGGCGGCGCACCTCCCGCGCCGGCGGGGCGACGATACGACCGTCCCGCACGCACAGTTCGCGCGGCAGGGAAAGACAGCCGACGTCGTGGCTCGCGTACCCCTGATACTTCCAGCCGGGAATCCATGCGAGCAGGAGGTGCCGCCCTTCGGGGTCGCAAAAAGCCTGCCCGGCGTACTGGTCCGGTCCGCAATCCGCGCAACCGGTCAACTCGGCGCGGAAGTGACGCCCGTCGAAGGTCCCGACCATGACCGAAAAGAAATGCTCGTCCCCCTTTTTGCACACGGAAACGGTCAGCAGGTACTTCCCGTCGCCGAACGGAAGGACGGACGGACATTCGGCGCACTTTGCGTTCTCCCATTCGAACGCCACGCCCCGGTAGGTCCAGCGGAACAGGTCGTCGCTCTCGTAGACCAGCAATCTGGCGGTGTGGGTCGGCGGGTTGCCGGAGGCGACGAACAGGTAGAACTTCCCGTCCTTTTCCAGCACCGCCGGGTCGCGGAAATCCCAGCTTCCGTCGAGCGGATAGGTCGGAATGACCGGGTTGCCGGCATATTTTTCGAAATGCACGCCGTCCGTGGAGGTCGCGACGCTGATGGTTTCCACCCATTCCTCCACCCCCTCCTTTGCGTACACGGAGGCGTAGAACAGGTAGAGCGTGCCGTCCCGGACGATGGCGGTGCCGGACCAACAGCCTTTCCCCTCGTACCATTGGTCCGGCGTGAGCGCGACGGGCAGTTCCTCCCAGTGCAGGAAATCCTTGGTGCGGGCGTGCCCCCAGTGCATCATCTCGTCCTGCCACGGGCGTTCGCAATGCGGCGCGTGCTGGTAGAACGCGTGGTAGTACCCCTGGAAGTACACCAGCCCGTTCGGGTCGTTTATCCAGCCCTGTTTCGGTTTGTAGTGGTAACGCGGTCTTTCGTCGTAGTTCATCGGGAACCCTCCTTACGGTCGGTCGGTGAAGTCTTTTTCGTGTTCGCGGAAGAAGTCCCGCGTCAGGCGGACGGATTCCAGTTCCGTCCAGCGGCAGGTGCGGACCGGGACGGCGTCGAGGTCATAAATTTTCGCCCCTTTCAGGGCGAGCAGGAACGGCGAATGCGTCGCGACGACGAGTTGGCAGTCGTAGAACCGCACCGCCTCCTGCAGGAATTGCGCGAGGCGTATCTGCCAGGACGCGGAAAGGCTGTTCTCCGGCTCGTCGAGCAGGTAGAGCGCCCCCTCGCGGACGCGGGTCGTGAAGAACGCGAACGCGGTTTCGCCGTTGGAACGGTAGGGGAGGTCCGCCTGCATACGCGACCCGACGTAGACGGATTTCGTGTTCCGCTTCGCCTCGATGTGCCGCTTGAGTTCCTCGTAATCCTCGACGGAACGCAAGGTGAAGGACTCTTTTCGGGTATTTTGGTATTCCTCGAACAGGTCCGCCCGGCGGCGTTCCTGCCCCTCGTTGACGGCGCGTAGGTCGAGCAGGAAGTCGAACGTGTCGTCGCTCGTCAGGATACGGCTCCCCGACGGGACGCCGCGCCCGGTCAGCGTTTCGCACCCGCACAGGGCGAGGTATTCGCCGTAGAACGGGGTGCGGTTGAACGGGGCGTCCCGCCGGACGCCGAGTTTTTCGGCGAGCAGGTTCAGCAGGGTGGACTTGCCCGAACCGTTCCCCCCGTAGAGCAGGGTGAGCGGTTCGAACGTCAGCCGGCGAAGTCCTTTCGGGGGAAAGAGTTTGAACGGGAACACGTCCTTCGGGTAGCACTTCATGTCGAGTTTCGCGTCCGAACCGAGGTAGTAGCCGCATTCCTGTCGTTCGGTCGGCAGGGTAAATTCCGTGAGGTAAGTCACCGGGCAAGTCCTCCTTTTGGGGAATTATCGCCTCAGAATGGCGATGAGCGTCTTGTACACTTCCTCCGCCATGATGAACTGACCGAGGTCGTTCGGGTGCAGGATGTCGACCGTGCAGAGGTCGCCCATCGGCCAGCGGAAGAAGTTCGTGCCTTCGAGGAAGTAGACGTTGTTGTCCCCGGCGGCGCGGGCGGCTTCGTACGTTTCGCGAATGATGGCGACCCGCTTGAAGTCGGTTTCGCGGTCCTCGAACGCCCAGACGTGGGAGAGCATGAGGATGGGCAGGTCCGGATTCATGCGGCGGACGGTCTCATAGAACGGGCGGTGCGTCGCGCGGAGGTGTTCCTCGGACGGGGAATTGTAGTCGTAGTCCATGACGAACGCGGACAGGTCCAGCCCGCCGATGTACTCCGCGACCGGCTGTTCGCCCATCGCCGAACCGGAAAAACCGAGGTTGCGGCAGTCCGCGTCGATTGCGCGGCAGACGATGTTGCAGTAGGAATTGCCCGGACGCCCCGCGCACCCGCCTTGCGTGATGGACGAGCCGTAGAACGCGACCGGCTTGTACGCCCGCTTGGTCGGCAGGGCGACCTTCGCGTCCGCCGGGAAGCCGAGTCGGACGCTTTCCACCCCGGCATAGAGCGGGAAGTTGATTTGGATTTCCTTCAGCCCGTCCGGCAGGGCGAGCACGTCCTTCATGCCTTCGAGCGTATCGACGAAGTTCTGCATATTCGCGCCGACGTAGCGCCTCGCGGTGCCGGTGCCGATGAGCATATCGAACCCGTACACGCCCCGGTCGGTGAAATGGTGCATACCGGCGATGACGGAGCGGAGTTTGACGTCGAGCGTGACCGCTTTCGCGTCGGTGATGAACCGCAAGGTCACGCCCGGCGTGTTGCAGGCGAGGAAGCGGTTGTCGTTGGAGTATTCGTCCTTGCGGCGGACGTCGAGGCGGTAGTATTCGCCGCCGTTCTCTTGCGGGGCGTCGATACCGCCGAGGGCAAAGACGTCCCGATTGGTCGCGTCGATATAAACGTTGCCGTCCTCGGCGGATTCGCCGAGGGTGTTGACCGGCGTGAAGGTGCGGTCCGCGAGGGATTCGGGGGAGGGCATGGGGGGCGCGAAGGGATTGGTGTTCAGCATGGTGTTTTTCTCCGTTTCTTTGTTGTTTTTTTCGTATAACGGAACAAAAGGAAGGTCGTTTGTCCGAACCTTCCTTTCTGCTCTTTTTTTCGATTTTACGCCGCGGGCATTACGGATACTTGATGGCTAAAATGGCGATGACGGCGAGAATCAGCCCGACCAGCCCGATCAGATAACTGATGAGCGAATTCTGCTTTTTGAGGAGATTCCGCGTCACGCCGCAAGCGACGCCGAGAAACCCGACGACAGCGGCGGTCCACGCGCAAATCGAGGACTTCAGTGCCGTCAGCGCGATTGGTTTCTTAAGACGGCCGAACAACTGGGTCACGAAATAGCCCTTTCCGTTGTTGATGCCGTTCCGGGCGAGCAGAACGAGCAGGATGGAAACGGCGCCGAGAATGAGCGCGGCGACAAAAAACAACGATTGTTTATCCCGCAAACTTCCTCCCTCGGATTTCTGCTTTTTGGCCTTGACCGGCTTTTCCGCCGCGACGGGTTCCGCCGAGGCTTCGCCGACCGCCGCCTCCGAGGCGAGTTTCTTCTTTTTCATCGCATACGCTCTCCTTTTACTCGTTTGTACTATCATACCATATTCCGGCGGAGATGTCAACCGTCTTTTTGGTAGAAATGCGCGTCAAAAAATTGTCGGAAATGACGGTTTTTTCCGCCGCGTCATGCTTCCGGCGGGAGCAGGGACGCCGTCCACGCGTCCAGCACGGCGACGCGCTTGCGTAGGAACGCGTCGACGCGGTCCGCGTTCCCGGCGGTTTCCGCCTTTTCGGGGTCGAGCAGACCGGGTTCGACGGTTTCGTATTGCGCCCGGAAGCGCTCGCACAGGGCGTCCTCCCGTAAAAGCGTCCCGCGCAGCGCGGCGCAGCGCGCGGCAATCTCTTCCGGGAACAGGGCGCACAGGCGTTCCCAAAGCAGGTTCTGCCCGGTCGAAACCGCGTCGGCGCCGTCCGTCAGCGTGCCGTTCGAGCGCAGCCCCAATCCCGCGCGGAGCGAAGGCAGGGCGGGCAGGAAGTGAACGAGGTCGGGGGTGTACCAGACCGTGCCGAGCGTCACGCCGTAGGGGTTGCCGAGCGTCTGCAACAGCAGGAAGTAGTCGATGAGCGTGTCCGGGTCGGCGTAATCCGCAAGCCGTTCGCGGAACACGGAATCCTTCGAGCGGCGGACGAACGTGAGGAAGTCCGTAAAGCGCTCCTTCGCCGGTTCGACCGACTCGTCCGCGCACCGCAAAAGCGCAAAGCCGTTCACGTCCGTCCCGCTCCCCGCGCGCAGGTCGGAGAAGGCGGGCGTCCCTAAGAACAGACAGCCGTCGCTTTCGTCCGTCGCCTGAAAGACCGCGCCGTCCAGCCGGTCGGCGAGCGGGAGGGAGAGCAGGGCGAGCCGTTCGAACGACCCGTCGCGGTAGAGCAGGACCGGTTTGACCCCGTTCCGCCGCACGGTTTCCGGCAGGGCGTCCCGTTCCCAGTCCGGCAGGTCGGTCCGGGCGGACAGGCAGTCGTTCCAGAGCGCCGCCGCCGTCGGGGCGCGGGCGAACGTCGCGTCCGAGCCGCTGTCGGTCAGCAGGTAGCGAAGTTGCGGGCCCCAGCCGAGGTCGAGCGGGTCGCTCAATTCCAGCAAAAGGTCGTCCAGCCCGTCCGCTTGAAACGCGAAAGCCGTCAGGTCGGTCCCGCCGTCGGTATAGCGGAGGGTCAGCGTCCCGTCCGGCGCGCCGTCCAGCGAAAGGCGGGGCAGGGCGGAGAGCGGGAGGACGTCCCGGGTCTGCAACGTCCCGCAAACCGAGCAGACGCGGTATTCCTCGCCGCCTTCGGTCAGCGTGGCGGCCCGTTCGGTCTGCCAATCGTCGAACGTGTGCGCCGTCGCGGGCAGGTAGTCGGAATAGGTCACTTCGCCGCAGGCGCAAGTGTTGACCGTGTAGCCCATGCCGTTGCAGGTCGGCGGGACGACGGTCTGACGGAAATCGTGCGCGTGGAGCGCACAGCCGGACAGCGGTCCGAGCAGAAGGGCGCACAGGACCCCGCCGACAAGGCGGGTCACGCGGTTGCGCATGGGGTCACCTCCGGTTTTTGGTTTGCTTTTTTCCGCGGAAATACCGCACGAGGATCGTGACGGTGCCTGCCGCCGCGAGCATGGTCACGAGAAACAGGACGTTTTTCGTGCGTTTCGCGGACCGTTCCGCCTCGGCGTCGGACCGCATTTGCGCGAGCGCGGCGCTGACTTCCGCTTCCGCGTCCGGGTCCTCGCCGACCGGTCGAAACCGCACGCCGTCGAGCAGAAGTTCCTCCCCGTCGGTCTCGAACGTGTGCGCGTCCGTCTGCCCGCCGGTCTGCAGGTACAGCGTATCGCCTTTCACGCCGTAGCGGACCGGCAGGATTTCGCCGGCGACGTACAGCGTCCCCTCGCCGTCCGGGCGGAACCCGTAAGCGACGCGCAATTCGTCGTTGGACCACGTCCCTTCGAGGTAGGTTTCCCCCTCGACGAGCGGGGCGGGCGCGCCTGCCCGGCATGCCGTCAGCAGGCACAAAAACAGCAGGAACAGCGGGACGAATCCCGCATTTTTTCGTTTCATAACTGCTTGCGAAGGGCGGATTCCGGCGCGTCCGGGTACAGCCGCCGCAATTGTGCGAGCATGGTTTCCAGCGCCTCCGCGCGGGTCAGATTGTATTTCGACCGCACATGTTCCGCGCCGAACCGGGATTCGGCGGTGCAGTAGCGCGAAACCGACCACCCGTACGCCTCGCCCGCGCGGTTGAGCCGCCGTTCGAACCCGCTGATGACGACGAACGTCTGCATCATCAGCGACGTGACCGCGCCGGAGAATCCCTTTTCGCCGTTCCGCCCGAATCCGGCGACTTCCCGCAAGCGGTAGGACGGCAGTCCCGCCGGTTCCGCCGTCAGCGCGTCCATGAGCAGTTTGCTTTTGCGGTTCGCGAGCCCCAGTTCGTACAGCGTGTCGAAATCGTAGCCGTCGCGGCGGTAGGCGGCAAAGCAGGGGAACCATTCGCGGGACACGAACCCGGCTTTCCCGTTGAAAAACTTGCCGTACACGACCCGCCCGCTCTCCGCGGCGTCCATTCGCCACTGCCACGGGTCCTCCTCGCCGTCCGACCACCACGCCGACGACGCGGTCAGTTCCTCCAGCGAAAAACGGTCGACATGGCTCCGGAACAGGGGCAAAAACCCCACGGTATCGACGTATTCGTACAGTTCCTCGACTGTCTTGATGCGCTTGGGGTCGTGGTCGCCGAGTCCTTCCATGACCCATTCGCCTTCGCGTTCGTACATCAGCGTATCTCCTTGATGTCATAGGGCGTGTTCTGGTAGACGAAGTAGTTGAGCCAATTGGAGTAGAGCAGGTGCGCGTGGGCGCGCCAGGTGTTGACCGGGGTCTGCGTCGGGTCGTCCTGCGGGAAGTAGTGGGCGGGGACCGGCACGTCCTCGCCTTTGGCGACGTCCCGCTCGTATTCCTTGCGGAGCGTGTCGAAATCGTATTCCGGGTGTCCGGTCACATAGCATTCCCGCCCGTCGGCGGACGCGAGCAGGAACACCCCCGCCTCCTCCGAGTCCGCAAGCGTCAGCAGGTCGCCGCAAGCCTCGATGTCCTCCCGCCGGACGTAGGAATAGCGGGAATGCGGGGCATTGAACCGGGTGTTGAACCCCCGCACGAGCGGGTGCGACGGCAGGCGGGTCGTATGGCGGTAGACGCCGGACAGCTTGCGCGCGAGCGGATATTTTTCGATGCCGTGGTTGTAGTACAGCCCCGCGTACGCCCCCCAGCAGACGAACATGGTCGAATAGACGTGCGTTTTCGCCCACGCCATGATTCCCTTGAGTTCCTCCCAGTAATCCACCTGCTCGAACGGCAGGTATTCGACCGGCGCGCCGGTGATAATCATGCCGTCGAACTTCTCGCCGCGAATGGCGGACGGGGTGGTGTAGAACGACGCGAGGTGTTCCTCCGGGGTGTTGCGGGAGCAATGGCTCTCCGGCGTCAGCAGGCAGACGTCCACCTGCAGCGGGGTGTTCGACAGCAGGCGGAGCAATTGCGTTTCCGTGACGATTTTCGTCGGCATGAGGTTGAGAATGGCGATACGGAGCGGGCGGATATCCTGCGTTGACGCGCGGCGTTCGTCCATGACGAAGATGTTTTCCCGCGCGAGCGTTTCCGTCGCGGGGAGGGAGTAGGGGATTCGAATGGGCATTCCGCGCACCTCGTTTTCGTGAAAGTTCCGGTTCCGCCGCGGCGGGCAGAACGATACAAGTACAGTATAGCATGAAGAATCCGTTTTTTCAAGACTTTTTTTCGCAAAACCCTATGGAAATCCCGCGTTCCTTGTGGTATACTAAGTACCGGAAACCTCATACTGAAGAAAGAACCGACGCGGGAGGCGGCACGAATGGGAACGAGAATCTATTCCCTGCAAACACGGGAAGAACGGGACGGGCGGCTGCGGGACGCCCTGCGGGACGCCGCGCGGACGCTGCGGGACGGCGGGCTGGTGGTTTTTCCGACCGAGACCGTCTACGGCATCGGCTGTCATGCTGCCGACCCGGACGCGGTCAAACGGCTGTACGCCGCAAAGCGCCGCCCCGCGGAAAAACCGCTGCTGCTCCACCTGCACGACCTCGCGCAAGCGGAACGCGCCGCCGTCCTCGACGGGCGGACGCGGGTACTGCTTTCGCTGTTCACGCCGGGTCCGCTGTCCGTCGTCCTGCCGAAACGGGAAACGGTGCCGGACGTCGTGACCGCCGGCGGACCGACCGTCGGCTTGCGCTTTCCGAGCCACCCGCTGTTCCTCGCGCTTTCGCGGGAGGCGGGCGTGCCGATTGCGGCGACGAGCGCGAATTTTTCCGGCGGGACGTCCGCGAAGGACGGGATTTCCGCCGCCGCGACGCTCGACGGGGTGTGCGACGTCCTGCTCGACGGGGGCGCGTGCGATTTTTCGCTGGAATCCACGGTGGTTTCGCTGGTCGGCGCGCCGAAACTGCTCCGGCAGGGCGCGATTCCGTGGGAATCGGTGCGCGACGTGCTGGAACGGAAGGGAATGCCCCGCCTCATCGGGCTGACCGGACGAAGCGGGGCGGGGAAATCCACCGCCGGGGCATTCGCGCGGGCGTTGGGACTGCCGGTGCTGGATTGCGACGCGGTCTACCGGGAACTCACGTCGTCGCCGTCGGACTGCCTTGCCGCCATCGGCGAAGTGTTCGGGGCGCGTGCGGTCACGGGCGGGCGGCTGAACCGACCGTTCGTGCGGGAACGGGTCTTTTCCGACGCGGACGCGCTGCGGGCGCTGAATCGATTGACGGCACGGTACATGACGCGGGAACTGTTCCGGCGGGTGAAGGGTTGCGGCGCGAAGGCGGTGCTTTTGGACGCGCCGACGCTGTTCGAGACCAGGCTTGACGCGGTGTGCGACCGCGTGCTCGCCGTCGATGCGCCGGAGGACGTCTGTGTCGAACGCATTTGCGCGCGGGACGGCATTTCCCCGGACGACGCGCGGAAACGGCTTTCCAAGCAGTTCGGGCGGGATTTTTTCCGGGAACGCTGTGAAATCCTCGACGGCGGCGGAACGCGCGAACGCTTGCGGGAGCAGGTCCGAAACGCGCTGCAAAGCGAACTTTGAACCGAAAGGGGGAGCGAAATGGACGGCGGACAGGCAAAAAAACCGCAAAAAACGGCAAAAAAGCGCTCGAAAGCCCTGCCGACCCTGCTGATTCTGCTCGCGCTGGCGGTGCTTTGCGGGGTGCTGCTGCACGGACCGCTTTTGCGGAGGCGCTATCCGTTGCCGGAGGAATACCGCCCGTACATCGCGTCGGCTGCCGCGGAATTCGGACTGCCGGAGGACCTGCTGTGCGGGGTCATCTGGTGCGAGAGCCGGTTTCGGGCGGACGCGGAATCGTCCGCCGGGGCGTGCGGGCTGATGCAGATGACGCGGGAAACGTTCGGCGAGGTGCTTTGGCGGCTGGACCTGCCGGCGGACGCGGACATTTTCGACCCCGCGCTGAATATCCGGTGCGGCGCGTTCTATCTGAAACGGCTGTGCGGACTGTACGACGGCGCGCTGGATACGGCGCTCGCCGCCTACAACGCCGGCATGGGCAACGTCAACCGTTGGCTGGACGACCCGCGTTACAGCGACGACGGGACGACCTTGCGGGAAATCCCGTTCGCGGAAACGTCCGCATACCTGCAGCGGGTGCGGGCGGCGCGGGAGACCTACCGCGACCTGTACCCGGACGAATTTGCGTCGGACCCTGCATGAATTTTTTCGTTCGGCGGACGGGTTTCGCCGCATTTTCACATGAGATTCGGTAAAAAATATGGGTAAAATAGGAAAGGACTGTATCAAGCATGATGGAAAAAGAACAGGCAAAACAGTTGCTGCACACCCCGACGAAGTCCTGCCGCGTCGCGGATGAAGCGGAAATCGAGGCGTTCTGCACGGATTACCGCGCCTTCCTCGACGGCGCAAAAACCGAACGGGACGCGGTCAAATCCGCCGTCGCGCTCGCCGAACGGGCGGGCTTTCGCCCGTACCGACCGGGGCAGGCGCTCGAACCGGGCGCGAAGGTCTACCGCGTCAACCGCGAAAAGAGCCTTCTGCTCGCCGTCGTCGGGCAAAAGCCGCTCGCGGAGGGGTTCCGCGTCATGGCGTCGCACATCGATTCCCCGCGGCTGGACCTCAAGCCGATGCCGCTCTACGAGTCCGGCGGGCTGGGATACTTCAAGACCCACTACTACGGCGGTATCAAAAAATACCAGTGGACGGCGCTTCCGCTCGCTCTGCACGGGGTGGTCTGCTTGCGGGACGGGCGGACGGTGGACGTTTGCGTCGGCGAAAACGAGGACGACCCGGTGCTGTACGTCACGGACCTGATGCCCCACATCGCGAAGGACCAAATCGCGAAGAAAGGTTCGGAGGTCGTCGGCGGGGAAACGCTCAACCTCGTTTGCGGGTCCCTGCCGTTCGACGAGGAGGACGGGGTCAAGTTGCGGGTGCTTGCGATTCTGCACGAGAAATACGGCATTTCCGAGCGGGATTTCGCGACGGCGGAACTGTGCGCCGTGCCCGCGCAAAAGTCGCGGGTCGTCGGGTTTGACGGCAGTATGCTCGCCGGATACGGGCAGGACGACAAGGTTTGCGCCTATCCGTCCCTGCGGGCGCTCACGGAGGTCGGAATGCCGGCGCATACTTGCGTCGTGTTCCTCGCGGACAAGGAGGAAATCGGTTCGGAGGGCGTGACCGGCTTGCGGAGCGCCGCGTTCGCGGATTTCCTGCGCGATTTGTGCGCCGACGCGGGGGCGAACGAGCGGGAAGCGTTCCGCAATTCGCTGTGCCTGTCCGCCGACGTCGGCGGGGCGTTCGACCCGTCGTTCGCGGACGCGTACGAGGCGGGGAATTCCTGCTACCTCGGCGACGGGGTGACGGTTTCCAAGTACACCGGTGCGCGCGGAAAGAGCGGTTGCTCGGACGCGAGCGCCGAGGTCATGGCGCGCGTCGGGCGGTTGCTCGACGACGGGAACGTCGCGTGGCAGACCGGGGAATACGGCAAGGTCGACCAGGGCGGCGCCGGCACCGTCGCGGTGGAAATCGCGAAGCTGGGTATCGACGTGGTGGACGTCGGCGTGCCGGTGCTTTCTATGCATTCGCCGGTCGAACTGACCGCGAAGGCGGACGTGTTCGCGATGTATCGCGCGTCGCAGGCGTTCTTCCGGGAAGCGTAAGAAAAAAACGAGGTCCGCGTTCCGTTTCCGGGGCGCGGACTTTTTTGCGTGTCGGAGCACAACCAACGGTTGCAAAAGAAACAACGAATTGAGAATTGTTTTTTCCGGGGCGGAATGTTATACTAAAGGCACACCGGTGGAAATCTGAATATGGAGGAAAAAAGTATGAAACTGACCCTAGGCGAAAAAATCAAATCCCTGCGCCGGCATTGTGCGCGGACGCAAGACGACCTTGCGACCGCCCTCGGCGTGACGGCGCAAGCCGTTTCCCGCTGGGAGGCGGGCGGCAGTTACCCGGATATGGAACTGATTCCGAGCATCGCCAACTATTTCGGCATCTCCATCGACGAACTGTTCGGCTATCAGAATGACCGCGACCGGAAAATTGACGCGATCCTGCAAAAAATCGAATCCTTCCACATCAGGAGTCGCGGCGACGACGACTGGGTGGACGAGTGCCTGGAAATCCTGCGGGAGGGGCTTGCCGAATTCCCGCAAAACGAGCGCCTGCTGCTCGCGCTGGCGTCCACGCTCTCGGAAGCCGGCTGGAGGCGGCATAAGGAATGGGTGTATTATGACGAGGAAGGGTATATTCGCCACGATTACGACACCCACCGGAAGAATCCGTACTGGGCGGAGGCGATTCGCATCTTTGAAACGCTGTCGAATACGGCGTGCGACCGTTCGATTGCGAACGAGGCGATTTCCTCGCTGGTCCTGCTCTATCGGAACGTGGGGGAGAACGCGAAGGCGGTCGCCTGCGCCGAGCGGATGCCGCGCCTGAAGGACAGCCGCGAAGTCCTGCTTGCGGGCGCCGAGGACGGGAAGGAGGAGGCGCGGTATACCGGCGAACTGCTGCTCGAAATGGCGCGTCACTTTGCCGACCAGGTGGTGTACGCGTTGATTACGGACCTGAAGCATTACCAGAGCGATTTGCCGATTGAGAAAGTCAAGGGCGTGCTTGCGCTGTATGCCATGCTTTGCGACGACGGGAACTACGGCGTCCACCACGGGAAACTGATTCAGCTGTACCTGTACCTGTCGCGGCTGGAATGGGAGCGGGGGTACCATGACGACGCGTTCCGCTCTTTGGACCAGGCGCTCCTGCACGCAAAGGCGCTCGAAGCCGTTTACGACGGACGGGAACATTCCTACACTGCACCGCTCGTGTCCCACGTTTCGTTCAAGACCGAACCGGTCGAGAGCGGCAGTATCGCGCAAACATTGCCGGGGGACTGGCCGTTCTGGTGCAACCCGCATTACGACGACGTGGAAAAGGAAATCAAAGCCGACCCGCGCTGGGCGGAATGGGTGGAACGGTGCAACGGAAAGTGAGATTTGTTCCGTTCTTGCCTTGAAATCTTCTCGGTTCCCGCCCTTTCGCGTCGTTGCGAGAAAGCAATAGGACGCACCGTTTCCGGGTTCTACGGGAGGCAAAAAAAACGGGGGAGCCGCCTCTCTTGCGAGAGCGGCTCCTCACTGTCAAAAGAAACAAAAATGCAAAAAAATATCGCCCCGTAGGCGGACATGTAGGCCGCCCGCTCCGAACACTTTGTGTTCGGAGCGGGCACATCAAGAGAAAACCGGCGACGGCGGCGTCAGAATTGGCGCAAGCCGAGCCGGGTTTCGATGAAAAGGGGGTGTTTGGGGGGAAAACACAGAGCAAGGCGGAGCATAGCGAAGCCGCCGTGATTGTGTTTGCCCCCCGAAAGTTCAATTTATTTCCCCGGTTCGCCGAACTGTGCGTAGTACGGCGTGCGGAGTTTGACCGTGAATACGAATTCGTAGTAGCTGTTGTAGTTGCCCGGCGTCGGTCCCTCTTCGCCGCCGTCACCGCCATCACCCGAGGTCGCCTCCGACGAGGTCGCTTCCGAGGAGGTGGATTCGGAGGTCGTTTCGCTGTTCTGCTCATCCTTCGTCGCCGTGGAGAATACGGTCAGAACGTCCCGCGAGAGGTAACCGATGTCGACGAGCGCCTGGTTTTCGCCGTTATAAATCGCCGCGTAGAGCGGGAGGTAGATTTCCTTGTAGGATTTTTCCAATTGCTCGGACTTCTTGTTGAATTCCGCGAGGTCCATTTCGCCGTAGTACTTTTCGTACAGGTCTTTCGCGTCCGACGTGAAGTCCTCGATTTTGCCTTCCGTGTCGCTGACCAGGTTGTAAATGTCGTCAATCCGCTGTTCGAGGTCGTCGCCGGAAAGGTTGTCGGCGCGGAAGTCGATGGGAACCTGCTGACGCACCGCCGCTTTGAGGGATTCCTTCGCCGCTTCGACGTATTCTTCGACGAATTCGTCGATTGCCTTCTTGAGCGCCTCCTCGCATTCGGCGATGACGCTGTCGGCGTACTCGTCAATCAGCGCGGAAATCGCCGCGTCGAGATTGGCGGCAACCGTGTCGCCCACTTCGACGTCCAGCGCGTAATTGTAATCCTCCAGGAACGCCTCGGACGTCGGAATCGCGCGGAGTTCGCTCTGGTACGCGCTGCTGTTGAGGATTCGGTCGGTCTCCTCCTCGATACGCTGGTCGAGCAGGTCGTTGTAGTTCTCGTCGATGACGTCCGCCCACTGGTCGTCGTTGCGGACGACCGTGCGGTAGTTCTCCCACAGGCGGTCCGGGTCGGCGAGCAGGTCCTCGAGCATGGCGCTGATGTCGTCGTCGCTCGCGTCCGGATTCTCCTCCTGCAGCCGTTCCTTCAGACGGCGGCGGCGGGAGTTCGTGTCGAAATCGGACACCAGCTGCTCCTTGGCGAGGGCTTCCGCGTCGGCGCGGATTTGCTCGCCCTGCTGGGTCTCAATCGTGTCGGACAGACCGCTGGTGTAGCGGTTCTGCAGGCGCTTTTCGTAGGTCGCGAGCAGGTCGGTCCGAATGGTTTCGCGGGCGGCGGCGTCCGCTTCCTCGTAGGCGGTCTGGTAGTCGAATTCGATTGCCGTGCCGTCGATGAGGGCGTTGTAATGCGGACGAATGATGTTCCAGAGGATTTCCTCGTAATCCGGCTCGGCGAGGTCCTTATCCTCGACCGTCCCGTCCTCCTTGATGTGCTTGAAGGTGTACTTGGTCGGCTCGTAGGTGAAACCGATGGTCTTGGACTGGGTCGCGTCGACGTTCTGTTCGCGGGCGTCGGACCACTTGGTCAGCGGGTCGCCGGCGTCGCCGTCGGTATAGGCGATGAAGCAGTTGCCCGTGTGGGCGGGGTTCATCATGTACTCGTTGTTCAGACGGTAGACCTGATTGTTCTCGACGCGGTAGTTTTCGCCCTCCACGCCGTACAGGAACAGGTTCTGCAGGTTTATGTCGGTATACAGCTCGGTCAGGACCTCCATCGCGTCCGTCTGCCAGCTCGTCGGGCAGTAAGCGGAGAGGGCGTAGACGCAATCGATGCTGTTTTCGCTCGTCGCGACCGGGACGGAATAGCGGTTGTAGACGTAGTTGTTCTTCTCCGCGAGGTCCGCCATTTCCTGCTTGGTGCCGGAGATGAATTTGACGGCGAACTTCGCGTTCTCGTCCTTGCCGGTCTGCCCGGAGGCGTTCCGGAAGTAACCGAGGGCGCTGTAACGGGTCAGCATGGTGAGGTACCGGTTGAACGTATCGTCTTCGTAGGTCGAAACGACGAAGCCGTCGTTGTTGACGTAAGCCGGGAACCCGTCCTCAAACATGAACGACATACTGCTCGGCGTGACCGCGTTGGCGAGCGGGACCACGTCGGGGTTCTTTTCCTTGACGATGGCGAGGAAGTCCGCAAGGTCCTCGAGGGTGTAGAGGGTCTCTTGCGCGACGCCGCTCTCGTCGAGGACGTCCTTGTCGAAAACGATGTAGGTATATTCGCCGATGGTGGTGTTGCAAGGCACGCCGTAGGTCTTGTTGCCGACCTTCGCGGCGTTGAAGAATGCCGTGTGGACGTACTCCTTGATTGCCTTCGCCTCGTTGTTGAGCACCGTATCGAGCGCGGCGAGGTCGCCGTTTTCCGCCATTTTGAGGTAGGAATTGTAGTCCGTAATCAGGAACAGGTCAAGACGCGGGGTCTCCAGTTCGATTTCGATGCCCTCGTTGAGGTCGTTGAGAATCGCCTCGCCGGTCATCACTTCGTAGCCCGCCTCCCGCGCGTGGTCGGAGAGTTTGGCGGTGTTCATCAGGGTCTTTTTACCGCTGCTGCCGCTCGACGTCGCGGAGGTATCGCTGCTCGCCGACGAGGACGCCGCGGAGGACGCCGCGGAGGACGCACTGCTCGCCGCGGAGGACGAACTGCCCGACGACGCGGCAGAGGAGGACGCGCTGCTCGACGTATTGCCGGACGCGCCGGAGGAAACGGCAGTGGAATACTGCTTGACTTCCTCTTCCGTCCGCTCAATCAACTCCTTGTATTCGTCCGCCGTGACCAGTTCCAATTTGAGCATGGAACCGATGCGGTAGAACAGCGTGCGGTTGATTTCGTATTCCACGCGCGTGATTGCTTCGGGCGTCGTGGTCTTTTCGGTGATGCAGTAGAGGGTAAAGACCTTTGCCGCCTGATCTTCCGGCTCCACTTCCTTGTTACAGCCGGCAAGCGCCAGCGGCAGAACAATCGCCAGCAACAACGACAGACAGACGATTCGTAAACGCATAATCAAACCTCCTGAATGGGCGGGTATCCCAATAGACAGATTCCCATAACTGAATCCATTATACAATAGTTTTCGCGAATTGTCAAGCGATGAATCTGTCAATATCTTATTCGAAAAACTATGGATATTGCATAATCCGAAATTTTGTGCTATACTATGTTCACGACGAAGAAAGAAGGGACACGGATATGGACGATTCCGCATACAGACGGTACTTCGGCGACCTGCCGGAACTGCATACCGCGCGGCTGACCCTGCGAAAATTGCGCGTGTCGGACGTTTACGACGTCAACGCCTACGCGAGCCGGGAGGAGGTCGCGAAATACCTGCTCTGGTCGCCCCACCTGAACCTGCAGGAAACGAAGGGCTACCTCGAATACCTGAGCCGCCGCTACCGCAAGGGTCTGCACGCGGACTGGGGCGTCGCCCTGCGGGAGAGCGGGAAAATCATCGGCACCTGCGGGGTCGAATCGGTCGACCTCGTCAACGACGCTTGCGAACTGGGGTACGTGCTTTCGCCGGATTACTGGGGGAAAGGGTATATGGACGAGGCGTTCGAAGCGGTGCTCGACGAGGTGTTCGGCAGGCTCGGCGCGCACCGCGCCGCCTTGCGGATCCTCGAGGGCAACCGCCCGTCGGAGGCGTTCGCCGTGCGGCACGGTTTCCGGTTCGAGGGCGCGTCGGTGCGTTCGCTTCGGGTCAAGGGAGCGTACCGCACCGTGCGGCATTACGCCCTGCTCGCGGACGAGCGGCGGAAATAAAAGAAAAACCGAACCGCGTCGCGAGGCGAACGGCCCGATTCCCTTTGGGTTGAAAGCATGGACGGGAACCGTCAGACGGCTCTCGTGACCTTTCCGCTTCTCAGACAGCGGGAGCAAACGGCGACCTTCTTCTTCGAGCCGTTGACTACGGCATTGACCTTGCGGATATTCGCCTTCCAAGTCCTGGAAGTCTTGCGGTTGGAATGGGAGACATTATGCCCGAAAGAAAGCCCTTTCCCGCAGACGCTGCATTTTGCCATATCGTTACACCTCCAAAGTGCTTCATAATCTTCGCGAACGATTAAGTATACAACATTTTTTCGACTTTGTCAAGACATTTTGACGGAATTTTTGAATTTTTCCGTCATATTCCCGATATCGCCCGCGCCGACGAGCAGGACCGTGTCTCCGGGACGGACGATTTCGGCAAGGCAGGCGGGGATTTGCTCCTTGTCGTCGAGGTAGACGGCGCCAATCTCGCGCGCGAGCCGCTCGGCGGACACCTCGGTCCCCGCCGCTTCGCGGGCGGCGTAGAGCCGGAGCAGAATCAGCACGTCCGCGTCGGCGAAAGCGGTGCGGAACTCGTCGTACAGGTCCCGCAGGCGGGAATAGTTGTGCGGCTGGAAAACGCAGACCACCCGCCCGTCCCCCGCGATGGCGCGGGCGGTCGCGAGCGTGGCGCGTATCTCGGCGGGGTGGTGGGCGTAATCGTCGTACAGCTTCGCGCCGTTCCACTCGCACAGGTATTCAAACCGTCTGCCGACGCCCCGGTAGGTCTTTAACCCCGCGGAAATCTGCACCGCCGTCAAGCCGCACAGCACCCCGGCGGCGACCGCCGCGAGGGCGTTCGACACGTTGTGCAGTCCCGGCACGGCGAGTTCGGCGCGGAGAAATGGGCCGTTTTGCGTGTACACGTCGAAACGCGCAAAGCCGTTTTCGAGCGCGACGTTCCGGGCGAAGTAGTCCGCGCGCGCGTCGCCGGACGCGCTGAACGAAACGGTTTTCCCCGCGGCGCCGTCCGACGCGAGGCGGCAGTTTTCGCAATCGAGGTTGTAGACGCAGGTCCCGTCCGGTCCGGCGTTGCGGAAGAACTGCCGGAAGGAGGCGCGCATTTGCTCCATGGAACGGAAGTAGTCCGTGTGGTCCAGCTCGATGTTGAGCGCGACGGCGACGGTCGGGAAGAAGGACAGGAAACTGTCCTTGTATTCGCACGCTTCGTACACGAATTGCGCCCCCTTGCCGATACGGTACGCCGCCCCGATTTCGGGCAGGACCGCCCCGACGGCGACGGTCGGGTCGAACCCCGGGGAAGCGAGCAGCAGGTGGGCGAGCATACCGGTCGTCGTGGATTTGCCGTGCGTTCCGGCGACGGCGACCGAGCAGGGGTAGGACGAGCCGATACAGCCGAGCAGTTCCGCACGGGACACCACCCGCGCGCCGCACACGCGCGCCAGACGCATTTGCGGGTGCTCCTCCCCGACGGCAGCCGTAAAGCAGACCAATTCCACCCCGTCGAACGCCTTCGGGTCGTCCTCCAGCCAAACCTTTATTCCCGCGTTCCGCAGAACGCTCAGCACGCGGGACTCGGTCCGGTCATACCCCCGCACCTCGAACCCTTTTTCCGCCAGCATCAGCGCGAGGGCGGACATGCTCACCCCGCCGATGCCGATGAGGTAGACGCGGCGGTACTTCCGCAACTGTTCCATCGTCAGCTTCATTCCCAAAACCGACCCCTTTCCGAAGTTTCCGCGCGCCGCTCGCCGCCCGTAGGCGGGGCGTTTTTTTGCGGACAGTACAGTATATCACCTTTCCCGGCAAAAGGGAAGTCCTTTCGGCGGAAATTTTCCGTTTTTTGAAAATTTTTTCGCGGGACGTCCGTTCCCCGCTCCGTTTTCTTTCCTTATTATATAAGGGTGTTCCGAAAATCCGGCGGAAGATTGCCACCCATAAGAAATTTCATCTCCGTGTGAACGAAATCCCGTCCGGCGGGGCGGACGCGAGAAAGCGTTCGCGGACAGCGTACATCTCGTCCGGCGTTTCCGTCGTGAACAGCAGGGACAGCAGACCGACGCCGCTCTTTTTGAGCGCCTTGCGGCGGTCGAGCCGGTAGGTCGGCAGGGAATTGTAGAGTTGACTCCGGTGCCCGTAGGCGCGAAGGACCGGGAAGGACGCGCCGACGCGGTCGGTCAGCGCCGACGCGCAAAGCGTTCCGTCCTTGCGCGGGGGGCAGTGCCCGTTGACCCGCCGGACGAGGCAGTTCTCCGTGTGCATGAGCGGGACGCGCCCGTAGCCGAGCGTTTCGAGCGCGACGGGCGTGAACCCGAACGCCGTTTCGTCCGCTTCCGGCGAGAGGAACAGCGAGGAAAACCCGTATCCGGCGAGCAAATACAGCGCCTCGCGGTTGGAAATGTTGAGCGGGTAATCCCCGTGCAGGGTGAACGGTTCGACGAGCGGGAGCAGGGCGAGCGAAGGCAGGGTCGCGCGGCGCACACCGCGTTCCCACGCGCGCCGGAGCAGGCGGCGGATATCCGCTTCCTCGCGGTCGAACACGACGCGGGGCAAAAGCAGGCTGACTTTTTCCTCCAATCCGGCGATTTCCGCCTGTTCCAACCGCCAAAGCGGCAAATCCAGCCGATTCGCGTCCGCGAACGGGGCGAAGGACGGCGGAAACGCGCCCTCAAACCGCGCGACGTAGCCGAGTTGCTCCTTCGGCGGCAGGGGACGGGCGGGCGTGCGGTGCGGCAGGACGAACGGGAGCGGGGCTTCCGGTTCCCGTTCCGGGCGGGGCGGCGAAGGGACGCGGGGGCGGGGCGTCTGCCCGTGCGTCGCGCGGACGTCCTGTTCCCGGCGGACGCCGAACATCTCGTCGCCGAGCTTTCGCGTGTAGTAGCCGTCGGTGAAACCGGTGCGGGAGAAGGTTTCCCGCAGGGCGCGGAGTTCCGCGTCCGTCGGGGGGCGGTGTTCGTCGAGCAGGCGGCGGTAGCAGGATGTGACCGTGTAGACGTAGTCGGGGGACTTCATGCGCCCCTCGATTTTGAGCGCCGTCACGCCGAGGGAACACAGGTCCTCCAGCGACGACGCGAGGCAGTTATCCCGGAGCGAAAGGGGGTACGGGTCCGCGCACCGGTACGGCAGGCGGCAGGGCTGTGCGCATTCGCCCCGGTTGCCGCTCCGCTTGCCGACCATGGCGGAAAACAGGCACCCGCCGCTCTCGCACACGCAAAGCGCCCCGTGGACGAACACCTCGCTGTCCACCCCCGCGTCCCGCGCGAACGACGCGATGTCCTCCCGCGCCATTTCCCGCGCGAGCACGACCCGCGAAAAGCCGAGTTCCCGCAACAGCGCCCCGCCGGCGGCGGAATGGACGCGAAGTTGCGTGCTCGCGTGGAGGACGGCGTCGGGGTATTTCTCCTTCAGCCGTTTCGCCAAGCCGAGGTCCTGCAGGATATATGCGTCCGGGCGGACTTCCCTTTGCAGGAAATCCGCTTCGGCGAGCGCGTCCGGCAGTTCGCGGTCGAAAAAGAGCGTGTTGAGGGCGTACAGCAGGCGCACATGGGCGTCCCGGCAGAGCCGACCGGCTTCGACGAGCTGTTCCCGCGTGAAATTCCGCGCCCCGGCGCGGGCATTGAACCGAAGTCCGCCGAGGTAGACCTCGTCCGCCCCCGCGTCGATGGCGGCGCGGAGGGCTTCCGGACTTCCGGCGGGGGCAAGCAGCAGCGCCATATCAGCGGCACCGGAGTTCGCCGACCGGCTGGTCGCCGACGTTGACGGTCAGCCGCAAGGCGTCCGGGGAAAAGACGAGCGTTTGGGTGTGCGGGGCGTCGCCGTGGCGGCAGACGACGCGGACCGAATCCCCTTCGACGGCGAAGGAGGAACGGACGCGCAAGGTCTCGACCCAGCCGTGGTGCGGGTCAAGCTGGGCGATGGACGGGCGGCAGAGTTTGAGCATCGGTGCGCTCTCCGTCCATTTTCCGCCGCCGGCGCGGAGCAGCTGCACGCCGTAGTCCGTGTCGAACCGCACGGTCAGCACGCCGTCCCCGCCGACCGTCAGCGTCGCCGCACGGACGCCCGCCGGATTGGGCGCGAACGCGTAGGTTTTCGGTTCGAACCGCCCGCCGGGCAGGGGGGAATGGCAGTCCGCAAAATCGCCGCACGGACCGGACGGGTTTTCGCCGATTCCGTCCAGCAATTCGTAAATGGACGAAAGTTCCGCCTGCATATTGCCGAGTTCGGCGAACTGCACGAACACCGTATCCTCCTCCGGCAGGACGACGCACAATTGCCCGAACGCGCCGTCCCCGCGGAACCCCCCGCGGACGTTGCGCCAGAATTGATAGCCGTACCCGACGTTCCAGTCCTCGGAACCGTCGTCGGTCGTGTCGGCGACGTGGGAGGTCGCCTTGCGGAGGTAGGCTTCGCTGACGACGCGTTCACCGCCGTACACCCCGCCGGACAACAGCATTCGCCCGAAACGGTATACCTCGTCCACCGACAGGTAAATGCCGATCCCGCCGCAATGATGCCCGTCCGCCGTGAAGATTGCCCGCGGGCGGGGGATTTCCAGCTTGTCGAACAGGTATTTCTGCAGGAAATCCGCAAACGGCATTCCCGCGCGCTTTTCGACCGCCGCGCCGCAAACGCAGGTCCCCCCGGTCGAGTAGACGAACTTCGTGCCGGGTTTGTAAACGACCGGCATGGCGAGGAAGGTCCTGACCGCGTCCTCGGAGAAACGCATTTTGTCGAGGTGGCAGACCTCGTGACCGGACTGCATGGAAAGCACGTCGCCGAGCGTCATTTCGGCGAGGTTTTCCGAAATTTCCGGCGGGGCGCATTCCGGGAAGATGTCGAGCATTCGCTCGTCCGTCCGCAAAAGACCGCGGTCTTGCGCGATGCCGACGGCGACGGAGGTGAAGGACTTCGAGAGGGAATAGAGGTGCTGTCGGTCGTCCGGGCGGTAGGGGGCGAGGTCGGCGGACGCCGTTTCGCCCTTGCGGTAAAGCCGGAAGGCGCGCAGGGTCGCGCCGGCGCGGGTCGCCCGGTCGAGGTATGCCTGTATGGCGTTCGGGTCACAGCCGGCGGAATAGGTGACGGACATCGGGAAAAACTTCCTTTCGCTTTTCTTCCCATTCATTATAAATTGTTCGCAAAAAAAAGTCAACAGCATCTTGCGTTTTTTCCGCGGATATGTTATACTGAAACCGTACAAGGCTTTACGAAGGGATAACCTTCGGTTACGGTTTCGCGCAAACAGGTGCTTTGCACCTGTTTGCCTGAGCGAAATGCTGTGCGGAGGCGTACAAGGTTCCGTAAAAGGAAAACCTTCGCTTTCGGTTTCGCGCAAACAGGCAAAACGCCTGTTTGCCCAAGCGAAATGCTGTTCGGGGGCGTACGAGGTTTTCTAAAAGGAAATCCCCCGCTTACGGTTTCACGCAAGCAGGTGCAAGGCGCCTGTTTGGCTGAGCGAAATGCCGTTCGGGGGCGAACGAAGTTTCACAAAAATATTTTTCCCTTGCGAACCGCCGAAAAGCGGTCGAACGAGGAAAGGTGAGGTGTGGCGCATGAAAAACAAAACGGCAAGGCAGTTTTGCGGGGCGCTGGTGTTCGCTTTCGCCGCCTGTGCGCTCGGCGGATACACCGTGAACGGAATGTCCCCGGCAATCGCCGTGCTGCTGCTCGCCGGCGCGGCGCTTGAGCCGATGTTCGCCCTGCTCGCGGCGGGGCTGTACTTGTTCGCGGGGCTTTGGCTGCCGGTCTATCCCGGCGTTGTGAGCGGGTACGAGGTTTTGCTCGGCGGGAGCGGCGGATTCCTGCTTTCGCTGTTGCTGTGCGCTTTCGTGGTCGCCGCGGCGCGGAAGGGGATTCGGGGGTACCCGTATCTCGCGACGTTCGTCGGGCTGTGCGCGGCGTTCCTGCTGTTCTTCGGCGTCGGCGTGCTTTGGCAGGTGGTTCGGACGGGCGCGGGATTTTCCGCCGTGCTGCACGAACAGTTCGGGTGGCGGTTCTTCCTGTTCGGTATGGACGCGTTGCTGACACTGTTCGCGTCGCCGAACCTGCACCGCGCGGTGTGAACCGACGGCTATATAAAATAGGAAGGAAATGCGGACATGGAAAAGAACCGACGGGAATTTTCGAGCGAGCAGGACGGACTGTTCATCGGTCGAAACGCCGTGACGGAACTGCTGAAAAGCGGACGGCAGGTGGACCGGGTGCTGATTCGGCGCGGGGAGCGGGACGGCTCGCTTTCACCGCTCTGTGCGCTCGCGCTTGCGAAAGGCGTCCCGCTTCTGGAAACGGACGTGCGAAAACTCGACGCCCTGTCGGGCGGCGGGGCGCACCAAGGGGTGCTCGCCTACGCGGCGGAGACCGCCTATCTTTCCGTGCAGGAATTGCT
>CANQTR010000015.1 GCA_947626805.1 uncultured Clostridia bacterium | reverse complement strand
TCGTGCAGCACCGGGATACCGAGCGATTCGAGCGTTTCCGCGATGACGTCCCCGACCGCGACGACCGTTTCCGACGCGTCCTCCGAGCGGAAATCCTCCTCCGGCAGGTAGTAATCCACTCCGGCGGGCAGGTAACTTTCGCTCCCGTGGGTGTGATAAATCAGCACGAGCGGCTCGTCCGCCTGCACGCCGGACAGGAACACCGGATAACTTCGGCGTAGGTAGTCGGCGAGGTCGACGGCGTAGTTGGTGCGGTTGATGACGTTCAGCGCGGCGTCCGCCGGGTCGGTGTACCAGCAGAAGTTCTCGGCGAGGACGGTCAGCGCTCCCGCGGGCGGGGGAACCGACGGCGCGGACGACGATTCGTCCGGTCCCGACGGTTCGGCGACGTCGCCGCTCGTATCGGACGTGTCGGCGCTCGATTCGTCCGGCGTGACGGTTTGCGGCTTGCGGTTCTCCGTATGTAACGCGGCGAGCGGCGGGTTCCGCGGGGTCTCCGTGAGCCGGTCGGCAAGGTTCGGCGGAATGGCGGACGCGATGTACGGAACGGCGAGAAAACTGCCGCACAGCATCGCCGTGCCGAGCAGCATCGCCCCTGCCTTGTACAATGCGCGCCGTCTTTGCGGGGTCCATTGCATGGGATAACTTCCTTTCGTTTCGGTTTCCTGTTTTATTGTTATGTATATGCGCGGGCGGGCGGAAATATGCCGCTTTTTCACAGGTTTCCCGCAAAATGCGTATCCTGAAAGAAAAAGCGAAAGGAAGACCCCCTATGCACAGCACGGCGCCGTTCAGCCTGAATACGCAGAAATACCTGAACCGATTCGACGAGATCCTCGCGGAAATGGTGCGCGGAATGACGCAGGTCAAACCGACGGACAGCATTTCCGAAACCTTTATCCTGCAAATGATACCGCACCACCGCGCGGCGATTGCAATGTCCGAAAACCTTTTGCAGTATACGACGCTCATTCCGTTGCAGACCATCGCGCAGGGCATCATTCGCGAACAGACCCAAAGCATTTCGGATATGCAGGTCGCCCTGCCGGTTTGCGCCGCCTGCAGGAACGCGCCGTCGGAGCGTTCGCAGTACAACCAGCGTTTCCGCGCAATCGTCCGCACGATGGTCGACGGAATGCGGAATGCGCGTCGGACCAACGACATCGACGCAGACTTCATGCGGGAAATGATTCCGCACCACGAAGGCGCGCTACGGATGTGCGAGAACGTCCGCCGTTTCCGTATCTGCCCGGAATTACAGCCAATCACGCAGGCGATACTGGTTTCCCAGCGCGCGGGCATTCGGCAAATGGAGGCGCTTTTGCGGCAGATACGCGGCTGAACGGTCAAAAAAGGGCGGCAGGACCCCCGTCTTGCCGCCCCGCAAAGGCTCGCCGTTTACGCGTCCTCCCCGAAATCCGGGCGGTCCGTGAAACGAATCGTCGAACGTTCGGTGGAATCGCTCTCAAAGAGCAAAATCTCGTTGTCCCCCGCGCGAAGAAACGGGGCGGGGACGTAGAGCGTGTACTGTGGACCGGCGTCGGCGTAGTAGCGCCCGATGTTGACGCCGTTGACCGTCACGAACCCCTTGTGGAACCCCCGCGTGGAAAGGAACGTGTCGTTCGGTTCCCCGTCGATGTGCAATACGGCGCGGTGGAACGCGGGGGAATCGGTCGTATGGAACGGCTCGAAGGTCAGGCGGGAGAGGTCGTCCATCGGCAACGCCGTCGTGCGCCAGCCAAACAGGTACTGCCAGTCCGCCCGGACCGCGCGAAGCCCCTTGCTGTCAAGCGTGTTCGGTCCGTAATTGACGCGCCCGGTGTTTTCGCAAAGAATCGCGAGCCGACCCGCGCGGTCCGCCGGGATTTCCGGGTAGGAAAGCGTCCGCCCGTGTTCGAGGATACCGACCCGCTTTCCGTCGAGGTAGACGGAGCAACGGTCGGCAATCGGTTCGGGGCATATCCGCGCGCCGTGCGGGGATTCCAGTTCGGTTTCGTAGAGCAGGTAGCCGTAATAGCTTTCGGTCTGCTCCATGGTCAGCGGAACGGGTCCGTTCCATACGCCGGTGCGGACTTCGGCGAGGTGCTTCGGGTCGAACAGTTCGGCGGTGCCGAGGAGCGGGACCTCGCCGTAAGCGGTTTTCGGGCTGTCCGACGCCGTCGGTTCTGGCACGGGAAGGTACTTTTTGAGGACGTCCCGCACGAGGTAATATTTTTCCGTCCGGTCGCCCGCCTCGTTCAGCAGGGAATCGTAATCGTAACTGGTCGTGGTCGGGGCGTAGGCGCCGGGCAGGTCGTTCGCGCCGCTCCAGAACCCGAAGTTGGTCCCGCCGTGGAACATATAGTAGTTCAAATGCCCGCCGATTTGCAGGAAGCGTTCCAATTCGTCCGCGACGTTTTTTGCGCTCCGGCGGTGGTGGTGTTCCCACCAGTGGTCGAACCAGCCGCACCAGTATTCGCCGCAAAGGAACGGGTCGCCGTATCCGAGCGAATGCAGTTTTTCCCGGTGTCCGACCGGGTCCGAGCCGAAGTTGTCGGCGAGATACAGGCCCGTTTCCGCCGCGCGGAGCATCGCGGGGTCGTCCCCGTCCGACCGGTAGAGCAGGCAGTCCGCGCCGAGCGAGCGGTAGAGCCGTTCGAGTTTTTGCAGATAAATGCGGTCGTCGCCGTAACTGCCGTATTCGTTTTCCACCTGCAGCAGCAGGATATTTCCGCCGTTCGTGCAGAGCCGGGGGACCAGAATGGGGAAAAGGCGCTCGAAGAACGCCGCGACCTTTTCGAGATACGGCCCGTTATCGCAACGGATACGGAGTCCCGGCACGTTCAACAGCCACGCGGGCAGTCCGCCGCCCTCCCATTCGGCGCAGATGAACGGTCCGGGGCGGACGATTGCGTACAGTCCCAATTCCGCCGCCGTGTCGAGAAACGCGGCGAGGTCCAGGATCCCGTCGAAACGGAATTGCCCCTCCCTGGGTTCGTGCGCGTTCCACGCGACGTAGGTCTCCACCGTGTTGAGCCCGCACTCCTTCAGCTTCAGCAGGCGGTCGCGCCAGTATGCGCGCGGGACGCGGAAGTAATGTATCGCCCCGCTGAGCAGTCGGAACGGCGCTCCGTCGAGCAGGAACTGCCCGTCCCGTATCGTAAACGTCATGTCGTCAAAGGCTCCTTTTCGGGTTTTCCGTTTCTGTTTCGATCAGTATACCAGATTTGCGCGGTTTTGTCAAGGAAAATGTGATTGTCTACGAAATGCTAAAAATACGTATCTTAATCTACGCAAAAATCAGCCGTTTTCGGCGACTCTACTGCCGGTAGAGTCCGAAATCGACCTCTCTACCGTCGGTTCCCGGGGGAGTTTCCCGCCGGAACCGGCGGTAGGTTGCATTTGGGGGAGGGGTCGTGTATACTGATTTTCGAGGACGGGGCGAGCGCGCCCCGGTCCCGTTCCGTTTCGTTAGTCCGCCAAAGGAGGCCCCTATGACACAGGAAATGCAAACCCTGCCGTTCGCGATTTTCACCGACACCTCTGCCAACCTGCCGACGCCGCTTTTGCGGAAATACCGGATCGGCGTGATACCGTTTTCCTATTCGGTCAACGGAAAAAAACACGTTTGCATGAATACGGGGACCTTCAAAAGTGCAGCCTATTACGGGGCGATTCGTGCGGGCGCGGACGTGATGACGGCGCAAATCAACCCGCAAGCCTACATCGACGCGCTTTCGCCCGCGCTCGGCGCGGGGCAGGACGTGCTGTTCGTCGGGATGTCCTCGGGCATCAGCGGTTCCTTCCGAAGCGCGGAACTCGCGGCGCAGGAATTGCGGGCGATGTATCCGAGCCGGACGGTTCGGCTGGTGGATACGCTCGGCGCGTCCCTCGGCGAAGGGATTCCGGCGCTGCGCGCCGCCGGGTACCGCGGAAAGGGGCGTTCCCTTGCGGAAACGGCGGAACTCGTCGAGGCGGACTGCAAACGAATGTGCCAAATCTTCACGGTCGACGACCTTATGCACTTGCGCCGGGGCGGGCGGCTTTCCGGGGTGTCCGCCGTCGTCGGGACCGTCCTGCACATCAAGCCGTTGCTGAAAGGGAACGAACAAGGGCAAATCGTGACCTGTGGAAAGGTCCGCGGCAGGAAGAACGCCATCGAGGCGCTCGCGCAACGCTACGATTCGCTCGTCACGCACCCGGAAATCCAGACGGTCGGCGTCGCCCATGCGGACTGCCCGGAGGACGCCGCGCTGCTTTGCGACCTGTTGCGGAAGAACCGCCCGCCGAAGGAAATCCTGGTGGTGGACTACGAGCCGGTCACCGGTTCCCACGTCGGTCCCGGCGCGCTCGCGCTGTTCTTCCTGGGCAAACCGGACGTGCGGAGCAAATAGTGCGATTTTAAAAAAATGCATTGGAACAGGAGTTTTTATGACAAGGACACGTCTTTCCGAACGGAAGTTGCCGTTCTACACGCACGGCGAGGAGGTTTTCAATACCGTTTCCCATATCGTCGGTGGGGCTTTCGGGGTGCTCGCGCTGGTGCTTTGCGTGGTGTTTTCCGCGTTGCGGCGGGACGCGTGGTCGGTCGTCAGCGGCGCGGTCTACGGCGGGTCGATGGTCCTGCTGTACACGATGTCGAGCGTCTACCACGGGCTCCGTTCGTCCACCGCGAAGAAGGTTTTGCAGGTGCTGGACCACTGCACGATTTACGGGCTTATCGCCGGGACGTACACGCCGGTCGTGCTGTGCGCGATTCGACCGGTCTCGCCCGGCTGGGGCTGGGGGCTGTTCGGCGTGGTTTGGGGTCTCGCGGTCGTCGCGACGGTATTCACGGCAATCGACCTGAAAAAGTACGCGGTTTTCTCGATGATTTGCTACCTCGGAATGGGCTGGTGCATCATCTTTGCCGTGAAACCGACGTTCGCGTCGGTGCCGCTGCCGGGGCTCGCGCTTCTGCTCGCGGGCGGGATTGCGTACACGATTGGGGCGATTCTGTTCGGTCTTGGGCGGAAACATCGGTATATGCACTCGGTTTTCCACCTGTTCGTGCTCGCCGGCAGTATCCTGCATTTCCTCGCCATTCTGTTCTATGTGCTTTGAGCAATGACGCTTTCCGTTCGGCTTTCGGAATTTTTTCCGAGAGCCGAAATTTTTTTTCGATTTCCCCTTGACAAATACCCCATAGGGGTATATAATATGCTTGTGAAACGGGAATTTTACAGGGAAAGGGAAATCAAATATGGAAAGCAAGACCCCTTGCGAATGCTTTTGCGAGAAGAAAACCGAACGGAGCGAAACCGAACGCAAAAAACTCATGAACCGCCTCAACCGTATCGAAGGGCAGGTCCGCGGGATTTGCGGCATGGTCGAACGGGACGCGTACTGTGCGGATATTCTCACGCAGTGCGCCGCCGTCAGCGCCGCGCTCAACGCGTTCAACCGCGAACTGATTGCGAACCACCTCCGCCATTGCGTCGCGCGGGATTTGCGGGCGGGGAAGGACGAGGTCATCGACGAACTGGTCGACACCCTGCAAAAGCTGATGAAATAAATCCGCATATAATATAGGAAGGAAAGGGTGAAAAACATGGAGCAATACAACGTAACGGGCATGAGTTGCGCGGCGTGCAGTGCGCGGGTGGAGAAGGCGGTCCGCGCCGTGCCGGGGGTGAAAAGTTGCGCGGTCAGCCTGCTTACCAATTCGATGGGCGTGGAGGGGAGCGCGTCCCCGCAGGCGGTCATCGAGGCGGTGCGGAACGCCGGCTACGGCGCGTCCCTCAAGCGGCGGGACGAACGGCGGGCGGCAAGCGCGCCGGAGGACGCGTTGCGCGACACGGAATCCCCGAAATTGCGGCGCAGATTTTTCGTGTCGCTCTTTTTCCTCGCGATTCTGCTGTACGGCTCGATGGGGCATATGCTGTGGGATTGGCCGCTCCCGCCGTTTTTCGAGGGCAATCACGTCGCGATGGGGCTCGCGCAACTTCTGCTGACCGTCATCATCATGGAAATCAACCGAAATTTCTTCATCAGCGGCACAAAAAGCCTGCTCCACCGCGCGCCGAACATGGACGCGCTCGTGTCGCTCGGCGCCGCCGCCGCGTTCGGTTACAGCACGTTTTCGTTGTTCGTCATGACGGGCGCGCAGGCGCGCGGGGACATGGAAACCGTCATGGCGTGCATGGACGATTTCTATTTCGAGTCCGCCGCCATGATTTTGACGCTCATCACGCTCGGGAAATGGCTGGAGGCGCGAAGTAAGGGCAAGACCACCGACGCGCTCAAGGGGCTCATGAACCTTTCGCCAAAGACCGCCGTTCTCTTGCGGGACGGCGCGGAAGTCGCGGTCCCCGTCGAGCAGGTGCGGAAAGGCGACCGGTTCGTCGTCCGTCCGGGGGAGCAGATTCCGGTCGACGGCGTGGTGACGGAAGGCGGGAGCGCGGTCAACGAATCCTCTTTGACCGGGGAGAGCATTCCTGTCGATAAAGCGCCGGGGGACGCGGTGTCCGCCGGGACCATCAACCAGTCCGGCGTTTTGCGGTGCGAGGCGACCCGCGTCGGCGAGGATACGACGCTTTCGCAAATCATTCGCATGGTCGGCGACGCGGCGGCGACCAAAGCGCCCATCGCGAAACTTGCCGACAAGGTGTCCGGCGTGTTCGTCCCGTCGGTCATCGGCGTGGCGTTGGTGACGTTCGTCGTGTGGCTGTTGGTCGGGCGGACGGTCGGGTTCGCGTTGGCGCGCGGTATCTCGGTGCTGGTCATCAGTTGTCCGTGCGCGTTGGGGCTTGCGACGCCGGTCGCTATCATGGTCGGGAGCGGCGTCGGCGCGAAGAACGGCGTGCTGTTCAAGACGGCGGCGTCGCTTGAGGAAACCGGTCGCGCGGAAACCGTCGTGCTGGATAAGACCGGCACGATTACACGAGGCGAACCGCGCGTGACCGACATCCTGCCCGCGCCGGGCGTCACACGGACGGAACTGCTTTCCCTCGCCTGCACGCTCGAACGGAACAGCGAACACCCGCTCGCGAAAGCAATCCTGCACTTCGCCGGAGAGGACGGCGTGACCGTCGGGGACTGCACCGACTTCCGCGCGCTGCCGGGCAACGGGCTGACCGCCGTCGAAAACGGGGAAACGCTCAGCGGCGGGAACTACGCGATGGTGCGGGAGCGGGCGAACGTCCCGGACGACCTACGCCGCGCGGCGGAAGCGTTCGCGCGGGACGGAAAGACGCCGCTGTACTTCGCGCGCGGGGAAACGCTCGCCGGGGTCGTCGCGGTTTCGGACGTGCTCAAGGAGGAAAGCCCGAAAGCCATTCGGGAACTGCACGGCATGGGGCTGCGCGTCGTCATGCTGACCGGCGACAACGAGCGCACCGCGAAGGCGATAGGCGCGCAGGCGGGCGTCGACGAGGTGGTCGCCGGGGTCCTGCCGGACGGGAAGGCGGCGGTCGTGCGGAAACTGAAGGCGCAGGGCAAGGTCGTGATGGTCGGCGACGGTATCAACGACGCGCCGGCGCTGACCGAGGCGGATATCGGCGCCGCAATCGGCGCGGGAACCGACGTCGCAATCGACGCGGCGGACGTGGTGCTGATGAAGAGCCGGCTGACGGACGTCCCGGCGGCTATCCGGCTGGGTCGCGCGACCCTTCGGAATATCCGCGAAAACCTGTTCTGGGCGTTCCTGTATAACGTCGTCGGCATTCCGCTCGCGGCGGGGGTGTTCATCGCCCCGTTCGGCTGGCAACTCAACCCGATGTACGGCGCGGCGGCGATGAGCCTTTCCAGTTTTTGCGTCGTGACGAACGCTTTGCGGCTGAACCTGCTCCGCATGTACGACGCAAAACACGACAGAAAACGGAAACAAAGACCGAAACGGATACAAAAGGAGGAAAAACCAATGGAGAAAACCCTGCAAATTGAAGGCATGATGTGCGGACACTGTGAAGCGCGTGTCAAGAAGGCGCTCGAAGCGCTCGACGGCGTAACGCTCGCGACGGTCAGCCACCTTGACGGGACGGCGGTCGTGACGCTTTCGCACGACGTGCCCGACGACGACCTGAAACGGGCGGTCGAGGCGCAGGACTACACGGTCACCGCCGTGCGGTAAAAAAGGGACGCCGACAAGGCGTGACAACGGGCAGGAACGCTCCGCGCGATGGGGAAAAATCGCCGGAGCGTTTTCCGTTTGGCTTGATATGGGCGCTTTTTTACAAATAAGCAAAAAAATGTTCACAATCCCGACCTGAATATTCAGCACAATTAAAGTAATCACTCGATAACCCGGGATTTGAAGGTATGTTATCAAATTGACAAATATTTGAATCCCCGCAATGCCTGCAAACGACCCGTTTACACAACAAAAACCCCGGAGCGGCAGTGCGCCATATCGCTCCGGGGATTTTTCATGAACGCCTTTTCAAATATATTCCAACGCGACGCGTTTCTTGAGCAGGCAGATGACCTCGTAATTGATTGTACCCAGTTTTCGGGCGATTTCGTCGATTTTCTCCGGCGAATCGAAAATGACCGCCTCGTCCCCCGCACGGCACGGCACGTCGCCGAGGTCCGCCATGCACAGGTCCATGCAGATACGCCCGATGAGCGGGACGGAATGCCCGTTGACCGTCACCGAAAGATTGCCGGACAGCACCCGCGACAGCCCGTCCGCGTAACCGATGGAGAGCGTCGCGACGCGCATATCCCGCGGGGCGCGGTAGGTACAGCCGTAGGACACGAAATCCCCCTTGCGAATGGCGTTGACGGCGGAAACGCGGGCGATGAGCTTCATCGCCGGGCGGAAAGCGGGGTCACGGACCGCGTCGGACGGCATCAGCCCGTAAAGAATCAGCCCGGCGCGCACCATATCGAGGTGCATTTGCGGGAACCGCAGGATGGCGGCGCTGTTGCAACAGTGCCGAAGTCCGACCGGGACTTTCCGCGCTTCCAGTTCGTCGAGCAGGGCGCGGAAAGCGGCGAACTGCCGGAGGGTGAACGCCTCGTCCGCCCCGTCGCTGTCGGCGAAATGGGTGAAAATGCCTTCGACCCGCAGTTCCGGCAGGGAAACGATGCGGGCGATTTGTCCGGCGGCGTCCGGGACGTCCGATTCGCCGTGACAGTAGAATCCGAGCCGGGACATACCGGTGTCGACCTTGATGTGAACGCGGCACCCGCCGTTGTTCGCGAGAGTTTCGGCGTAGGACAGCGTATCGACGGTTTGCAGCAGGTCGAGTTCCCGCAGACGGGGGGCGAAGGACGGGTCGGTGTTGCCGAGGATCAGGATATTCCCCCGCACGCCGTTCTCGCGCAGACCGACGGCTTCCTCCAGACAGGCGACGGCGAAATAGTCGCAACCCGCCGCGGACAGCGTTTGACAGATTTGCGGCGCGCCGTGACCGTAAGCGTCCGCCTTGACGACGGCGATGACCTTGCAGGTTTGCGGCACGAGGGAGCGAATGTGACGGTAGTTGTGCAGAATATTTTCGGTGGCGATTTGTACGCGGACTCTTTTGGTCGTCATGATGTTTCGGGTCCCTTTCTTTGGCGTTCAGGATGCGGGGGCGCAGGAGAGCAGGTCGAACCCGCCGGCTTTGCCGTCCGGTCCGGTCCATTCCAGCCGGGTGGGTTCGCCGCTCGCGGGGTCGTAGGAGAGCGTGAAGGTCTCGCCGTCCCGCGTGGCGCGTAGGAACGGCTTTTCCCCGGTCGCGTCGGAAAATCCGCGCTCCGGGTCGGTATCGCGGAAGAGTTTCACCGCTCGGTACAGCGGGAGCACGCCTTCGCAAAACGAACGGGGCAGGTCGGTTTCCAAATCGCGATAGGTCGCGCGGAGCGTCCCGTCCGTCGCCCGGACCGTCAGCGGTTCGAGCAGTTCCGGCGAGGAGAAACGATAAACCGCCCCGTCCCCGGTCCATTCCATCGTATACTGCAGATTTTCATCGGAAACGCGGAAGTACGCCGCGTTCCGCAGGACGGAAAGCGGGTCGACGGTCCCCCGCGGCGAACAGCCGGAAAGCAGGGGGCAAAGCAGGGCAAAAAGCAGGAGCAGGGGCAGAAAAAGGCGTTGACGGGAGGACAAACCGGCACTTCCTTTGGTTGCAGGATACCGACTAACCGAGGATTCGCCCGATTTCCTCCGGCAGGTCGCTCGGCAGTGCGCCGCGCGCGCCGAATCGTTCCGCAAGGCGTTCGCCGGCAAGCCCGTGGGCGTACACGCCGACGCAGGCCGCCGTAAACGGGTCGTGCCCTTGCGCGAGCAGGGAGGCGACGACCCCGGCGAGCACGTCGCCGCTTCCGCCCTTCGCGAGCGCGTCGCAACCGGTGGGATTGACGCGTACTTCCCCGTCCGGGGAGGCGACGACCGTGTGACGTCCCTTCAGGACCAGCACGCAGGCGCGTTCCCTCGCGAACGCCGAGGCGGTTTCGGCGCGGTTCGCTTGGATTTCCGCGACGGAAAGCCCGGTCAGGCGGGAAAATTCGGCGGGGTGCGGGGTCAGGACCGGTCGACCGGTCAGTCGGTTCAACCTATCCTTATGCAGGGAAAAATAATTTATGCAGTCCGCGTCGTACACGGCGGGGACGGAAATCAACGGCAGGAGCCGGTCGAGCAGTTCGTCCTGCGTCCGCCCCAGACCGCACCCGCAAAGGAACGCGGTCGCTTGCGGGTCCGGCAGGGAAGAAACGTCCGCCCAGACCGGTTCGGCGAGGCGAACCTGCAAAACGCGCGCGACCTCCGGCGGGACGGCAAGCCGTAACAGTCCGACCCCGCTCCGCAACGCGCCGCAGGCGGCGAGATAAGCGGCGCCCGGCATTTGCGGCGAACCGACGAGCGCGCTGAGCGTGCCGAACGTCCCCTTGTGCGAATCCGCCGGACGCGGTCGCAACAGCCGCAGGACGCTTTTATCCAGCCATACCGTCTGCATACCGTTCCCCCTTTGCCGTTCTTTCCTTCTACTTTACCACAAACCGAACGAAATTGCAACCCCCTTTTTGCGCTTGCTTTTGCGGCGACGGTGTGCTATCATAAAAAAAGAAAAATTTTCCGGTTTTTCTTAACCGCCCGACCGATTTTGACACTATTCAAACGAAAGCACCGAACGATGGGAGGAAACGGTATGACAGGCAAGGACGCGGCGGAACGCCTTTCCGGGAATCTCGACGCGATTTACGGGTATGCGTTCTCCCGGCTGTACGACAAGAGCCGGGCGGAGGATTTGGCGTCGGAAATCCTCTGTGAAGTAATCTCCTCCGCCGAACGATTGCGGGACGAGCAAGCGTTCTGGGGGTTCGTCTGGAAGATTGCCGAACATACCTTTCGCCGATTCCTTCGTCGCGCGGAACTTTCGGAGCGCACGGTGGAACTGACGGAACAGGACGTCGGGTCGTATTGCCCTTCCCCGGAGGAGGAGTACGTCGCAAAAGAAACGGAAAGCGAGGAGATTTACCTGTTGCGGCGGGAATTGTCGCTGTTGACAAGAATCCGTCGGGAGATATGCGTCGCTTACTATTTCGACGGGAAATCCTGTTCGCAGATTGCCGCGTCGCAAGGTTTGAGCGCGGAAATGGTGAAGTATCACCTTTCCCAAATCAGAAAGCAACTGAAGGAGGGCTTTTCCATGACCAGAAAACTCGGAGAAAAAAGTTATAACCCCGGAACGTTCCGCATGAATTTTTGGGGAGATTGGAACAAATACGGCGATTTGTGCCGCAGAAAATTGCCCGGTTCCATTCTGTTGGCGGCGTACGAAACGCCGATGTACGCGGAGGACCTTTCCGTGGAACTGGGGGTATCCATGCCGTATCTGGAGGATGAACTGGAAATCCTTGAGGCGGCGGGGGTGCTGAAAAAGGACGGGGAACGCTACCGGACCAATCTCGTCATTCTGACCGACGCATATGATAAGGCGTTTGCACAGAGCCTTTCCGGACGGTTCCAAACGCTTGCGAAGGAACTGTTTGCGGAGGCGAAAGCGCTGCTGCCGTCCGTCCGCGCCCTGCCGTTTGAAGGGAACGATTACGACGACAACCGCCTGCTGTTCGGGCTGTTGAACCTGATACTGGTGAACGGGTACTGCTGTGCGGACGAGCTTTCCCCGAAAGGACCGGCGAAACCGCTGCCGCTCGGCGGACACGGGTGGGTATTCGGACATGACAATGATTATGCAAACCTCCATTTCAACGGCGTAACAATGCACAATGAGAACCGTGCGGGAACGGCGTGGTTCTCGGCGGAGAACTACCGCGCGATTGAGAAATGCCAAATCTACGACCACTCCGACTTTGCCAATCGGAGGGAGGCGATGTGCGACGCGATTCTGCACGCGCCCGCCGACCGGAACAACCCGACCGTGCCGTGGCTGATCGAAAACGGGTTCGTCTTTTGCAGGGACGGGGTGCTTTCGCCGAACTTCCCGACGTTTTCGAGCGAGGTCTACGGCAAGGTGTGCGAATGGTTCGCGCCGCTTTCGCGGAAGGTCGCCGACTGCATGGTCGAAGTTTCGGACGAAGGGGAAAAACTGCTCGTCAAGCAGGTCCCGCCGTCGGTAAAGGACCAATGCGGGGACATCGCGAAGATACACCACCGTTTGGACGTTTCCGCGTTCCTGCTGGAGGAAATGCTCCGCGCGGGTCTGCTGACGCTTCCGAAAGAAAAAACGCCCCTGTGCGTCTGGGGCGTGCGGATATAACGGATTGCTCCGATGGGGACGCTTTCCTTTCGCGGGAAAGCGTCCCCGGTTTTTTTACGCGTCCGAAAGCGGGCAGCCGCAAAAGGACTGCAGAATACGGTCGATTTCCCCGTTTGCGGGCAGTAGGAATACGCCGTTCCGGTAGAGGGGGATCAGATAGTTGTATAGATAGCGGTACCCGAACAGACCGTATACGTCGTGCGCGCCGGAGGGGAGAAATCCGCGGAGCGTCAGGTTCGGGGGAACTACGCCGAGGTAGACCGCGCCCAGTTCGGCGATGTTGACGAATTCCGTGCGGTCCCTGGAAAAGTGCAGGGCGCGCGCGGTGCCGGAGGCGGTGTAGTGCAGGTTCACCCGTCCGCGTTCCGCCCGCAACAGCAGTTCGACCTGCTCTCCGCTGTAATCGAAGGAGCGGACCGTCCGCCGAAAGGCGGCGTCGATACGCGGTTCGCCGTTTTCGTACGAGGACGAGAGGTCGGTCAGGCAGTCGGCGTCGTTGCAGTCTTGCGTCGCGGTCAGCAGGTCGATACTCCCGATTTCCCCGAAACGGCAGTCGAGCAGATACGCCCGATTCCGCACGCCGCACCTGCTTGAGGCGAGGTACGTCCCCGCCGACGGCGAAGATACGACGCGGGAAAGCGTTTCGTAGGGACGGACGGTCTCGACGGAACCCGTCAGAATCCCGTCCGCCGAAAACAGCCAGACGGTCCTCGTCTGCCCGTCGACCGCGGCGAAACCGCCCGAAGCGGCGGGACAGGACCCGCTTTCCCCGTCCGTCCGCACGGCGGAAACGGCGGGCAGTCCGCAGGGAAGCCGGAACGCGATAACACTTTCTTCAGCCATGTCGAACACCTCTCAGAGAAAGTCTATGCGCGGGCGTTCCGAAGGGTGCCGCCGGGGGCTTGCTTTTTTCGGTTCGCTGTGGTATACTACAAAAAAAGGAGAAGGCGGGGAGGAAACCATGAAAAAACTCTGCTGGCTGCTGTTGCTTGCGCTGGTGGTGCCGTTCGCGGCGGCGCCCGTGCGCGCGGCGGAAAGCGAAAACCTCGTGCGGGGAATGGCGTACACGGTCGAAAACAGCGTTCCCACGGCACATTCCTATTCCAATTATACCGACGGCGGGCAGAAGTACGACGTCGACGCCGGACAACTGACGGACGGCGCGCGGGCGACGGGCGGTCCGTCGGAGGACGCGTGGTACAGGGCGTTCCGTTCGCGTTCGCGGTATGTGACCTTCGCGTTTGACGCGCCGGTCGCGGTGACGGGGTTCTCCGCCGGGTTCTATCACGGCGCGGGCTATCAGGCGCCGCGGTACGTCCGTCTGTACCTTTCCGACGACGGGGAGAACTGGTTCCTCGCCGGGGAAACGTCGCCGTCCTTCCCGCAAAACGCTTCGGCGCAGCGGTACGACGCGGAACTGACGGTTGAAGCGTATGCGGCGAAGTATGTGCGGGTGGAATTCTGCTGTGACATCTTCGCCTGTTGCGACGAAATCGAGGTCTATGGGTACCGCGAACCGACCGGCGCGGAGAAATCCTTCGTTCCGGACGACCCGGTCGAACCGTTCTACTGCACGGGTCTCGACGGGGACGACTACCGCGTCACCGACATCATCAAACTCTACAACGGTTCCTACCCGGCGGCACAAGAGCGCGCGAACAACACGGTCGAGGAAATGCTCCCGTACATCGCCTACCTGTCCGAAAGCGGGGAAATACGGGACACGATGTTCGACGCGGTCGCGTTCGTGCCGTGCGTGTCGGTCGCTTACCCGTCCGGCGGGTCGCTCGTGCGGACTTCCAAGTATCCGCCCGCCGTGCAGTCGGATTGGGTCTATTATACGGACTTCCTGTTTGCGGAGGGATACGAACTCGACGCGCTGAATACTGCCGTCGGGCAGGTGTTCGACGCGCTCGGTCTGCCGTCGGACCGCAAATTCCCGGTCCTGCTGACCATGCCGTACCCCGGCGTGCTGAGCGGCGCATTCGGCGACCTCGACGGCGACGGCACGGCGGAACCTTGCGCGACGGCGGCGGACCGGGTCGCAATCGTGCGGTGGTACGACGAATACCTGACCGAACGGTTTGCAAACGCGGGCTTTTCCCGGCTGGACTTCGTCGGTTACTACTGGTACGAGGAGGAAATGAACGAAAGCTGGTCGGCGGACGAGCGGAACTTCACGACCGACGCGCTGAAAGCGTTGCGGGACGCGGGAAAACAGGTCCTGTTCGACCCGTTTTACCTCTCCGTCGGGTTTGACGATTGGCAGTCGCTCGGATTTTCCGGCGCGGTCATGCAGCCGAACGTCGCCTTCTCGGACGACCGCCCCTATTTCGACACGGAAATGCTCTGGGAATTCGCGGAGGCGGCGGGGACCTATCATCTCGGCGTGGAGGTCGAGACCAACGAACCCTCCTTCTTCACAGGCGACGCCGCCGTCGACGCCTGCCACACCTACGAGCGCTACCTGTACGTCGGCGCACAGACCGGGTACATGGACGCCCTGCACACCTTCTATCAGGGCGCGGGACCGGGCGCTTTGAGCGACTTCTGCCATGCCGACACCTCGACGGCGGTCGGCAAGCGGTTGCGTAGGCTGTACGACTGCACCTATCGGTTCATCAAGGGGACCTACGAAAACCTCCCCCCGACCGTCACGCCGGGCGAACCCCCGGAAATCCTGCCGGGAGGGCGGTGTCAGATACCGCTGACGGTGACGGACGACGACTCCTTTTACGGGGACGTGCGGGTGGAGGTCGTCGAGTGCGGGCACGGGCGCGCGCAAGTCATGGCGGACCGTAGGAACATCGCCTATATCCCCGACGCGGACTTCAACGGGGAGGACACGCTCCTGCTGGAATACGACGACGGGCAGAATCCCGCGCAACGCTTGACCCTCCGCGTGCAGGTCGGACCGTCCGCGGAGGGCGCGTCGTCCGACGGTTCGGGCGGCGGGACGAACGTTCTGCTCTGGGTGTTCGTCGCGTGCGCCGTCGCGGCGGTCGTCGCGGTCGTCGCGGCTGTTTGGGTTCTGAAACGGAGCAAAACCGCATAAGAAAGGAAAGAACGCCGGCGGAAACAGGTTCCGTTTGCGTTCTTTCCCGCTTTTTGTGGTTCGGCGTTTTTTCGGCGTTTACCGGCGGTTTACGCCGTCGTCGCGTTGTCGTGCAGTCCGAAACTGACGGAGATGGCGTTGTCCACCATCTGCATGGTCTGGTCGTCGAGCCTGCCCATCTTTTCCCGCAACCGCCGCTTGTCGATGGTGCGAATCTGTTCGAGCAGAATGATGGAATTCTTGGCAAGACCGTTCCGCGTCCCGCCGGCGGGCGGTTCGCTCTGCACTTCGATGTGCGTCGGCAGTTTGGCTTTTCCGGTCTGACTGGTGATAGCCGCCGCAATCACCGTCGGGCTGTACCGGTTCCCGATGTCGTTCTGTACGATTAACACCGGTCGGACCCCGCCCTGTTCCGAGCCGACGACGGGGCTGAGGTCGGCGTAATAGATGTCTCCGCGGCGAACGCCGTTTCCGCTTTGTCCCTTCAAAATAAACACTCCTCTTTGTCCCTTAACAGAATATGTTGCGGGAGGGATTCCGGCGATACGAAATCCGTCCCTTTGCCTTACGGATTTAGTTTCGCCATACGAAAGGGGATTATACCGCTTTCGGCGGGAAAATTTTCAATACCATTTACGGAAAGGATGCGATGAAAGGTGCGCCGACCCCTGTTGACACTGTTTCCGGGCGCGTCCGCCGTCGTGCGGGAGGTCAAAAGCGAGGGGGACACCCGTTTGCGAAGGCGATTGCTGGAACTGGGGTTCCTGCCGGGGACGAGCGTGACCGTTCGCGGGCGCGCCCCGTTCGGCGACCCGATGCTGTTTTTCTTGCGGGGATACGAGCTGACCTTGCGCGCGTCGGACGCAAAGGAGATTCTTGTGGAGGGAAAAGAGGCGTGAGAGGGGCGCTCGTCGGATTGCCGAACAGCGGGAAAAGCACGCTGTTCAACCGCCTGACCGGCGCGCACCAGCACATCGGCAATTTCCCCGGCGTGACGGTCGAGCGGGCGAGCGGGACATTGCGCGGACACCCGGAAATCGAACTGGTCGACCTGCCGGGGCTGTATTCGCTCTTTCCCTACACCGCCGAGGAAGCCGTCGCGCGGGACGACCTGCTCGAAAACCCGCCCGATTTCCTGTTGCAGGTGCTCGACGCGACCTGCCCGGAGCGGCACCTGTACCTGACGACGCAGCTTCTGGAACTGGGCGTTCCGACGGTCCTCGCGCTGAACCTGATGGACGTCGCGCAAGCGAGCGGGCGGACCTACGATTTGCCGGAACTGGAGAAACGGCTGGGCGTGCCGGTCTTTCCGGTGTGCGCGTCCGACGGGGACGGGGTGGACGCGCTGACGGACGCGCTGTGCGCTCTGCCGCCGGCGAAGGCGGGGGGACTTCTTTTCGCCGATTCGCCGCTCGGACGGATTCGGGAATCGTTTTGCGGACGGGCGGAACCGCTCAGCCTGCCGCACCCGGCGGCATTCCTGTTTTCCTGTGCGGTCATGGGGGAGGAGAAACCCTTGCGCGGTCTGCCGGCGGAACTGCTTTCCCCGCTTCGCGCCGCATTGCCGGACGACCCGGTCGCGGAAATGGTGCGGGCGCGGTACGCCGCCGTCGACGCGCTTTGCGATGGCGTCACGGAGGACCCCGCCCGTCCGGCGCACACCGCGACCCGCCGCGCGGACCGCGTGCTGACCCACCGGGTATTCGCCGTTCCGATTTTCTTTTGCCTGCTTTTTGCGGTATTTTTACTGACGTTTCGGGTGTTCGGCGCGTTTCTGCAGGACCTGCTCGGTCTGTTGCTCGCGCGCCTTTCCGATTGGGCGGACGCGGCGATGCGGAGCGCCGGCGTGGCGGATACGGTGCGTTCGCTGGTCGTCGACGGGGTGCTCGCCGGGGTCGGGAGCGTTCTGCTGTTCCTGCCGACCGTGCTTTCGCTGTTCTTTTTCCTTTCCCTGCTGGAGGACAGCGGCTACCTCGCCCGCGTGGCGTTCGTGCTGGACCGCCCCATGCGGCGGTTCGGGCTTTCCGGGCGGGCGCTGGTACCGGCGCTTCTGGGGTTCGGCTGTACGGTGCCGGCGGTGTTGGCGACCCGGACGCTTTCCTCCCGTCGGGAGAAACTGCTGACGGTTCTGCTCCTCCCGTTCGTCGCCTGCTCGGCAAAAATCCCGTTGCTGACCCTGCTTTGCGGGGCGTTCTTCCCGCGCTCTGCCCCGTGGGTGCTGTTTGCGCTCTACCTGTTCGGCGTGAGTGCCGGACTGCTTTCGACCGCGTTGCTTTCGCGGAAGGTCCTGAAAGGGTCGTCCGGGGCGTTGCTGCTGGAACTGCCGCCCTACCGCCTGCCGTCGCTCGGCGCGGTGACCGCGCACACCTGGGAGCGGGGGAAGGCGTTCGTCAAGCGGGCGTTCACGGTGCTGTTGCTCGCTTCCGTCGCCGTCTGGGCGTTGCGGCGTTTCGACACGTCCTTCCGTCCGACGTCACAGGAGAACAGTCTGCTTGCCGCCTGTTCCCGTCGGCTTTCGCCGGTGTTCGCGCCGCTCGGATTCGGGGATTGGCGGCTTATCGCCGCGCTGTTTTCCGGGCTTTCGGCGAAGGAGGCGGTCGTCAGCACGCTTTCGGTCCTGTTCGGCGCGGGAGAGGGGACGCTCGCGCGGACCCTGCAAAGCGCCGGGGCGTTGCCGGGGCTCCCCGCCGCGCTTTCGTTTCTGGTGTTTTTCCTGCTGTATCTGCCGTGTTTCGCGGCGATGGGCGCGATGGCGCGGGAGTTCGGGAAACGGCGGTACGCCGTCGCGGCTTTCGCATATCAGCTTGCCGTCGCATGGGTGTGCGCGTTCGTCGTTTACCGCGTCGCGTTACTCCTGACATGAAAATAAGCCGCGTATCCGCGGCTTCCTTCAAGGGACTTTTGAAAAAAGTTCCTTGAAAATCCTCAAAAACGTTTCAATTGGGTGTCTGAACAGGCAAACGGAAAAAGCCGCGAATCCGCGGCTTTTTTCTTAAGATTCCTGTCCGGCGAAACGGTCGATACAGTCGAGCAGACCGTTTGTCGCAAGGTAGGTGTGGTTTTCCGGGTGGCGCATGACGAACATTCCTTTTTTCAGCTCGCCGTAGAACGACCCGACCCGGTCGGCGGGCGTCAGACACGGACGACAGCGGATCCCGACGCCGCCGACGAACACGATATCCCCGAACGGCACCCCCTCGCCGGAAAGCACGTCGAGGTAGTTCCGCGCCCGCTCGAACAGCCTTTCGGCGCTGACCGTCCCGCTGAGCCGGACGCAAAAGGCGGTCTTTCGACCGTAATCGGTCTCGTTATAGATGCTGTAACGCGTTCCCGGCAGGTTCAGACCGTCCATTCCCAATTTGTCGACGTGGAAGGTATCGTTCGGGAACGCTTCCGCGAGCGCCGAAAGGACGGCGGAGGCGGGGTCCTGCATTTCCAGCGATTCCAGGACGTTTTTGTAGTGGTCGACGACGTACTCCCCGCTTAAGAAAATCTCGCCGGTCAGAATCGGATATTTTTTGCAAGCGGCGGACAGGGTATAGACGCGGTGACGGGTATCGAAACGGAGGGCGCCGAACAGGTGACCGCCGGTTTCGACGTCGTAGGTCTGCTCGATGTACGCGTCGATTTTTTTCTGTGCGAGGGAGGCGGAAATCGGGTCGCCGAACAGCAGGGCGTTCGCGCAAAGACAGCCGACCGCCATGATGACGCCGAACACGACGGTGAGCCGTTTCTTTCGCCGGAAACACCAGACCGCGAGTTCGACGAGCACGAAGAACACGGCAGCCGCGCCCAGGACGAACAACGCCTCCGGGACGGTATCCGCCTCGACGAGGTTGAGCACCGCCGTCAGCACGAGGAACAGCGTCGCGCGCGTCCCGCGCTTGCCCGGCAAAAGCGCCGCAAGCGCGACGCAGACCGGGTACACCGGGAACATCATCAACCGTCCGGCGCTCGGACGGAAACAGAGCGCGCCCGCGCAAGCGAGCAGGGCGGTCAGCAGAAGGGGCAGGAATCCGGCGTTCCAAAAGCGTTTCGTCGGTTTTGCGGCGTCCGGCGGACGCTTTTCCGCGGTTGTTTCGTTCATAGGGGAAATCCTCCTTCGGAAAAAATTCAGGAAACGTTGTACGGGTTGGTCAGGCGAATCAGCAGGTCCGTGTCGTCGTCCTGCTGGGAGCGGTTGCGTTTTTCCGCCCCGCAAGTCAGGCATTTATGCGTGATGAGGAACCCTTTGCGGGGGTGCACGGCGACGGCGACCGGTTTCATCTGCCCGCCGCAGGGGCAGGCGCGGTCCCCCGGAAGTACGTCGACGTGTTTCGACCAGAGGCAGAACGGGCAGTGGTTCCGGGACGTATAGCGCAAGGGCGGAACCTCTTTCCCGCAATGTTCGCACACAAAGCCGCTGTCGTTTTTCACAAATCGTTTGGTATCCATGAAAAAGCACCTGAAAATTTACAATTCGTTTTTATTTTTGGCTTTCAATCATAGTATAATACAAAACTGAGGAAAAAGCAAGAACGGAAGGTGAAATTTTGAGCAAGAAAATAGAGAAAAAACAGCCTCGCGACCCTCGGCTCGGAAAAGTCGGCGGGCAGGCGGTCATGGAGGGCGTGATGATGCGAAGTCCGACGGCGACCGCCATCGCCGTCCGGCGCACGGACGACGGGCAAATCGTGGTCCGCACGAAGGCGACCAAGACCGTCCGGGACCGATATAAAATCCTGAATCTGCCGATTATTCGCGGGGTGGTCAACCTGGTGGAGATGTTCATCCTGTCCTTTTCGACCCTGACCGCCTCGACGGAGATGATGGGGCTGGAGGAGGAGCTGCAGAACGAGGAACCCTCCAAATTCGACCAATGGCTGGATAAACACTTCGGCAAGGGAATGCTTTCGGTCATTTCCGCCGTGTCCGTCGTGCTGGGCGTCGCGTTGGCGCTCGGGCTGTTCATCGCCCTGCCGGCGTTCCTGACAAACTTGATTTTCCCGAGCGGAATCGAGGGAACGTGGCGGAACGAGGAGGACGGGTCCGCCTATGTGGTGAAGTTCGACGACGGTCAATTTACGGACAGCTACGAATATGCCGACGGAATGGAAGGAACGCCATTTGTCGAACCGGTTCCGTACACCTACGAGGACGGGAAACTCTTTTTGAACGGGCTGGAGATGGGTTCCGCGGAGGTGAACGGCGACGAGTTGACGCTGGAACTGCTCGGACAGTCGACGACGTTCGTCCGCGAGCAGTCGTTCTGGCTGAACCGGCTCAAGTGCCTTGTGGAAGGCGTCGTCAAAATCGCCATTTTCATCGCCTACCTCTACCTGACCTCACTCATGAAGGAAATCAAACGGCTCTATCAGTACCACGGCGCGGAACACAAGAGCATTTTCTGCTACGAGGCGGGGCTGGACCTGACGGTCGAGAACGTCAAAAAGCAGAAACGGTTCCACCCGCGTTGCGGGACGTCGTTCATGTTCGTCATGGTGTTCCTTTCCATTTTCGTCGCCATCGTGTTCATTCCGAACGTGTGGGGCTGGTGGCGGATTTTGCTGAAGGTCGCGCTGCTGCCGATTTGCGTCGGGCTGGGGTATGAATTCATTCGCTACGCCGGCAAACACGACAACCGCCTTGTGAAGATTCTGTCCGCGCCGGGGCTTTGGATGCAGCGCATCACGACGCGCGAGCCGGACGATTCGATGATGGAAGTCGCCATCGTTTCCATCAAGTCCGCCCTACGGGAGGAATTCCCGGATTTCGAAGTGCCGTACGAGGAGGAATACCTCAGGCAAAAGCAAGCGAAAGCGGAGGAAAGCGCTGATGTTGCTGAAGGCGTATCGGACCAGACTACGTGACATCCTGCAGGAAATGAACCCGGAGGAAGGACCGGTCATCGCCGACCTGTTGCTCGCCGCCGCGATGGAGACCGACCGGGGAACCCTGCTCGCCATGCCGGACACGGAAGTGCCGGAAAAGGCGGAGGAATTTTGCGGGAAAGCGATTTACGAGCTGTCGATGGGGAAACCCTTACAGTATATCCTCGGCTCCTGCTGTTTTTACGGGCAGGAAATCGCCGTCGGCGACGGTTGTTTCATTCCGCGGAGCGACACGGAGGTATGCGTCGAAACGGCGCTGAAACTGCTTGGTCCCGGCGACCTGTTCGCCGACCTCTGTTCCGGGAGCGGCTGTATCGCGAAGGCGCTCGCCGCCGCCCGCCCGGATTGCAGGGGCTACGCGCTCGAACTGTCCCGCGAGGCGTTGAAATACACGCTTTACAACCTCCGCGAACAGAAAAACGTGCAGGTCCTTCGTTTCGACGTGCTCGACGACGAGGAGTACGCCGCCCTTTCGTTACAGGCGGGCAGACCGTTCGACCTGCTGATTTCCAATCCGCCGTATATCCCGACGGACGACATCGAACTGCTCTCCACCGAGGTCCGCTACGAGCCGGAGGGTGCGCTCGACGGCGGGGAGGACGGTCTTCGGTACTACCGCGCAATCATCGCGTACGCCCCGCTGTTGCTCAAACCCGACGGGTATCTGGTGTTCGAAATCGGCTACGACCAGGCGGAAGATGTGTCCGATTTGCTGGAGAAAGCGGGTTACAGCGTCGGGGTCGTGAAGGATTATTCCAAAAATGATCGGGTCGTTTTCGGAAAAAAAGGTTGACAAGCAAAAAAATCTGTACTATTATTATAAGCAGGAAAGACTTGGTACAGATTTTTTCTTTGTCGGGGTAAGAAACGATGAAACGCATTGCGTCCCGGAGCAATCCGGCGGTCGTGCAGACCGGGAAACTGTCCCTTCGAAAATACCGGGAGGAAACGCGGACGTTCTTCTTCGAGGGGGCGCACCTGCTTGAGGAATACTTGCGGTTCGGGCATCGTCCGAAAGCGGTGTTCGTGCGGGACGGGGCGGAAACGACCTACGCGGAACTGTTGCGGCGGGTCCCGGAGGACGCGCTTTGCGGCGTGCCGGAATCCGTGTTTTCCAAGTTGTCCACCGAGCAGTCCCCCCAGGGGCTTCTGACCGTTTCGGCGTACCTCGATTGCGTGCGGACGGTCTCGCGCGCGGAGGAAACGCCGGGGCGCGTGCTGTTCCTGTCGTCCGTGCGGGACGCGGGCAACGTCGGCACGGTCGTTCGCACCGCGTCGTCGTTCGGCTGGACGGTCGTGCTGTCGCCGGATTGCGCGGATTTGTACGCGGCAAAGACGGTCCGTGCCTCTATGGGCGCGCTGTTCGCGGGGGACGCGGCGGTTTGCGCGGACCCGGCGGCGTTCTTGCGCTCGTTCGGCGATTCGTCGCGGCGGGTGTTCGCCGCGGCGCTCGGGGAGCGGGAATTGCGGCTGGGCGGGTTCGACTTGCGGGCGGACGACTGTTTTGTCGTCGGCAACGAGGGGCAGGGGATTCCGCCGGAACTCCTCGCCGTCTGTCCGCACAGCGTGGTCATCCCGATGACCGGCAGGACCGAAAGCCTCAACGCGGCCGTAGCGGCCGCCATCATCATGTGGGAAGGGGTGCGCAAAGATGGAGGAATTGTATCCGATTTGGCTCCAACTCGCTTGCGGCATCTGTAACCGCGTCTACGCCTACCTGTTTTCCCGGTTCCACTCGTTTAAGGATATTTACGAATGCCCGGATTACCCGTTCCTGCCGTTGGATTCCAAGTATATGCACGCCTTGCGGGACAAGAACCTCAACGAATCCTACGAGGTGTATAAATACTGCAAGAGCCTCGGTCTGCACATCGTCCCGTATTTTGACCCGAGGTATCCGAAGTGCCTTCGCGACCTTCCCACGCCGCCCGCGGTGCTTTACGGCATCGGGGATTGGCGCGACCTCGACAGTATGCCCCGCGTCGCCGTCGTCGGGACGCGCCATGCCACGCGGAACGGCATGCGCATCGCGGAGGCGTTCGCCAAGAAACTCGCCGTCGGCGGCGCGACCGTCATCAGCGGACTCGCGAAGGGGATTGACACCTGCGCCCACATGGGCGCTCTGCAGGGGGACGGGTTCACGGTCGCCGTCCTCGGCACGGCTATCGACCGCATTTATCCGAAGGAGAACGCGAAGGCGTTCCAAACGCTGTACAAGCGCGGACTGGTCGTCAGCGAGATGTATCCGGGCTACAAAAGTTCCGGCTGGGATTTCGTCAACCGCAACCGGCTCATCAGCGGGCTTGCGAACGCGGCGCTCGTCGTGGAGGCCGGGGAAAAGAGCGGCGCGCTCATCACGGCGCGGGACGCGCTGGGACAGGGGATCCCGCTGTTCGTCGTTCCCGGCGGGCTCGGCGAGGCGTATGCGGGTTCAAACCAACTGCTCAAGGAGGGCGCGCGCCCCGCGACGGACGCGTCGGATATCCTCGAGGAACTGGAATACCTCTATCCGCTGCAAATCCACCGCGAACATTTCAATGCCGCGCCGCACCTGTACGCGTACGGGTTTCGGGCCCCGGTTCGGGAAACGGCGGCGGGAAAGCCGGTCGAAAACGACCCGGAGGAGGACGGGCTGACCTTCGTCGACCCGGAACCGGCGGCGCAAACGCGCCCCGCGCCGGAATCCCCCGAAAGCGTGCGGGAACCGCCGCGGGAATCCGCGGTGCAGACCATTTATCGCTTGCTCGGCGACGAACCGCAAACCGCGGACGAAATCGCGCAAAAGTCCGGACTTCCCATCTCGGAACTGCTCGCCGAACTGACGATTCTCGAGATTCACGGGAAGGTGCAGTCCGCCCCCGGCAACCGTTTCATGCGTACCAAATAAACACGAGGAGACACATTCGCCACTATGAACACACTGGTCATCGTCGAGTCCCCGTCGAAAGCCAATACCATCAAGGGCTTTCTCGGAAAAGGTTACAAGGTCAAAGCGTCGAAGGGTCATGTGCGGGACCTGCCCAAAAGCAAACTCGGCATCGATATCGAAAACGATTTTGAACCGCAATATATCAACATTCGCGGCAAGGGCGACCTCATCAACGAACTTCGCAAGGAAGCGAAGGCCGCCGACCGCGTCCTGCTTGCCGCCGACCCGGACCGCGAAGGGGAGGCCATCAGTTGGCACCTCGCGGCGGTCCTGAAGGTCGAACCGGAAAAAATCAAGCGTATCACGTTCAACGAGGTCACCAAATCGGTCGTCCGCGAGGCAATCAAGTCCCCGCGCGAAATCGACATGAATATGGTCAATTCCCAGCAGACCCGCCGTATCATGGACCGTCTGGTGGGCTATCAAATCAGCCCGTTCCTTTGGAAAAAGGTCAAAAACGGGCTTTCCGCCGGCCGCGTGCAGTCGGTCGCGACCCGTCTTGTCGTCGAGCGCGAGGAGGAGATTCGCGCGTTCGTCCCGGAGGAGTATTGGCTTTTGACGGCCGTTTTGCGGACCGCTGGCGGGGAGAGTTTCTCCGCGCGGTACTTCGGGACCGCCGAGGGCAAGCGGGACCTCGCGTCGGAGGCGGACGTGCGGAAAGTCCTGTCCGCCATGGGGAAGGATTTCCTCGTGCAGAACGTCCGCAAGGCGGTCCGCCACCGCAAACCGCAGCCGCCGTTCGTCACGTCTACCCTTCAGCAGGAGGCGAACCGCCGGCTCGGTTTCCAGTCCGCCCGCACGATGATGATTGCGCAGGAACTGTACGAGGGCGTCAGTATCGGCGAAAAAGGGACGCACGGTTTGATTACCTATATGCGTACCGACTCTTTGCGTATCTCCGAGGAGGCGCGCGCCGCCGCGAAGGAGGTCATTCTTTCCCGCTACGGCGAATCCTACTATCCGTCCGTTCCGAACCTCTATAAGAACGCGCAGGACGCGCAGGACGCGCACGAGGCGATTCGCCCGTCCGACCCGTCGCTCCTGCCGGAAAGCGTCAAGGGCAAACTCACGGCGGACCAGTACAAACTCTACAAACTCATCTGGGAGCGCTTTATGGCAAGCCAGATGACCGCCGCGTCCTTCGACACGGTCTCCGCCGACCTGCTTTCGGGGGAGGCGGTTTTCCGGGCGACCGGCAACACGCTCCGTTTCCGCGGCTACCGCGCCCTTTACGACGACGCGGACGAGGAGGAAGCGGAGAACCGCCTGCCCGAACTCAACGAGGGGGACGTCCTGCAGGCGCTTTCGGTCACGCCGGAACAGAAATTCACCCAGCCCCCGGCGCGGTACACCGAAGGCTCGCTCGTCAAAGCCTTTAAGGATAAGGGCATCGCCCGCCCGTCGACCTATTCGACGACCATCACGACAATCGTTTCGCGCGGGTACGTCCGGCGGGAGGGGCGGACGCTCGTGCCGACCGAACTCGGTTTCGTCACGACGGATTTGATGAAGAAAGCGTTCCCGGACATCGTCAACTACGATTTCACGGCGGAAATGGAGCAGGACCTCGACCGTATCGAGCACGGGAGCGAGGATTATCTCGCCGTTCTGCACCGGTTCTACACGGATTTCGAATCGGAACTCAAGCACGCGACCGAAACGCTCGACGGGGAGAAGGTCGCCCTGCCGAAAGTGGAACTCGACATGTATTGCGAGAAGTGCGGGGCGCGGATGATTGAGCGGGTGGGTCGCTACGGCAAGTTCGCCGCCTGCCCGAACTACCCGAAGTGCCGCAACACCAAGCGCCTGCCCGAATCGGGGGAGAACGCCCAGGACGAACCGAAGGAAAAACTGCCGGAGGTCGTCGCCGACCTGCCCTGCCCGGTTTGCGGCGGGGAAATGGTCGCCCGTCGGGGCGCTTACGGCACGTTCTTCGCCTGCCGCAACTACCCGACCTGCAAGGGTTCCATGCCGTTCTACCGCGACAGCGGCATGACCTGTCCGAAATGCGGGAGCCGTCTGCTCGCAAGGCAGACCCGCAAGCATAAGGTCTATTACTGTTGCGAGAAGTACCCGACTTGCGATTTCTCCTCGTGGGACCTCCCGACCGGGGAGATGTGCCCGAAATGCGGTGCGCCGCTGTTCCGCAAGAAGGGAAAGGATATCGTCTGCTGTAAGGCGGAAGGTTGCGGCTGGCAGGCGGAAAAAAAGGAGCAGTAAACCACAGGAAAGAGGGATTTTGTGTACGATACGGTTTTGCCGGAGGAACTTCTGCAGGAGCGGATAGGCTATCGATTCCGCAATCGCGCCCTGCTCGCGGAGGCGCTGACGCATTCCTCCTATTGCAACGAGAACAAACAGCAAAATCTGTCCTGCAACGAGCGGCTGGAGTTCCTCGGGGATTCCGTCCTTTCGGTCATCACGGCGGAATTCCTGTTCGCCGCCTACCCACAGGAGGACGAGGGGTTTTTGACCCGGACCCGCGCGGCGCTGGTGTGCGAATCCACGCTTGCGGTGCTTGCGTCGGAAATTTCGCTGGGGGATTTCATGCGTTTCGGACACGGCGAACAGCACGCCGGGGGCGGAAAGATGCGCAAGAGCATCATCGC
>CANQTR010000014.1 GCA_947626805.1 uncultured Clostridia bacterium | reverse complement strand
CGCGCCGCCGCGTCGGGCAGGCAGAGGAAGGTCACGTCCGCGTCCCGCATCGCGTCCCGCCGGGACGCCGGGTCCTTTCGCAAATCCTCCGGGAGCGTCAGCAAACGCAGGTCGTCCCGGACGCGCAACCGTTCGCGGATACGCAATCCGGTGGTTCCGGCGCTGCCGTCGATGAAAACCGTCGTCATTTCCGTTCGTTCCCCTCCCGCAAGCGCGCGCGCACATAGGCGATTTGCCCGTCCACCGAGCGTGCGGACGTGCCGCCCTCGGAAATACGCTTTTCAACGCAAGTTTCCAAACGAATCTCGCCGTATAGGTCCTCGCCGAACAGCGGACTGTACGTTTGATACACCTCCAGCGGCAGCGTTTCCAGCACACAGCCCCGCCGCAGGCATTCCGCGACCAGTTCGCCGGAAAGTTTGTACGCCGAACGGAACGGCAGTCCCTTCCGCACCAGATAATCCGCAAGGTCCGTCGCGTTGAGGAACCCGGTCTGCGCCGCCTGTAGCATTCTGTCGGCGCGGACGCGCATCGTTCGCACCATCGGCGTCAGCACGCGCAGGCATTGGTGCACCGTTTCGAGCGCGTCGAACACGCTCTCCTTGTCCTCCTGCAGGTCCTTGTTGTAGGCGAGCGGAAGACCCTTCAGAGTGGTCAGCAGCGCAAGCAGGTCGCCGTAGACGCGCCCGGTCTTCCCGCGAATCAGTTCCGCCATGTCGGGGTTCTTTTTTTGCGGCATAATCGACGAGCCGGTCGTGTATGCGTCCGAAAGTTCCACAAACTGAAATTCCCAGCTCGACCAGAGAATCAGCTCCTCGGAAAACCGCGACAGATGCATCATCAGCAGCGCGCAATTGCTCAGCAGTTCGACGCAGAAGTCCCGGTCGGACACCCCGTCGATGCTGTTGTGGCAGATGTCGTCAAAACCGAGTTCCTTCGCCTCCATGCGGCGGTCGGTGTCATAGGTCGTCCCCGCAAGCGCGCAACAGCCGATTGGCGAACAGTTGATACGTTTGCGTCCGTCGCGGAGCCGGTCGATATCCCGCAGCAGCATCATCGCGTAAGCGAGCAGGTGATGCCCGAACGTAATCGGTTGCGCCCGTTGCAGGTGCGTATAGCCCGGCAGAATGGTCGCGCGGTGCTGTTCCGCCTGTGCGAGCAGGGCGTCGAGCAGGTCCCGCACTTCCGCGTCCAGCGCGTCGCTTTCCTCCCGCAAATACATCCGCATGTCCAGCGCGACCTGGTCGTTGCGGCTCCGCGCCGTATGCAGTTTCTTGCCGAGCGCCCCGAGCCGGTTGGTCAGCTCCTGCTCGACGAACATATGGATATCCTCGCACGACCAATCGAACGCGAGGTCCCCGCTTTCCAAATCGGAAAGGATTCCCGCAAGCCCGTCGATGAGGGTTTGCGCCTCCTCTTGCGTCAGGATACCCTTCGCGCCCAGCATCGCGGCGTGCGCCATGCTCCCGGTGATGTCCTGCCGATACAGTTTGCAATCAAAGCGAATGGAAGAATTGAAGTCGTCCGCCAGACGGTCGGTTTCTCCGGCGGTACGTCCCGCCCACAGTTTTGCCATCGTTTTACTCCCTTACAGAACGGAAAATCCCCGCGCGGTCTGCCGACCGCGCAGGTCCTTCCGCAATTCGTCGGTTCAGTTGCCGGAATTTTTCTTGTCCACCAGCGCCTGCACCTTGATGGGCAGACCGTACAGGTTGATGAACCCGGCGGAATCCCGCTGGTCGTAATCGCTCTCCCCGAAGGTCGCGATTTCCTCGCTGTACAGCGAATACGGGCTCCACACCCCGGCGTTGATCATGTTGCCCTTATAGAGTTTCAGGCGGACTTCCCCGGTCACCTTCTCCTGCGTTTTCTCCACGAACGCGCTCAACGCCTCGCGCAGCGGCGTGAACCACTGCCCGTTGTAGACCAGTTCCGCGAACGTGATGGACAGTTTCTGTTTCTCGTGCATGGTCATCTTGTCGAGGCAAATGCTCTCCAGAACGCTGTGCGCCTTGTACAGAATCGTTCCGCCCGGTGTCTCGTAGACGCCGCGGCACTTCATGCCGACCAGGCGGTTCTCGACGATATCCAGCAGTCCGATACCGTTTTTGCCGCCGAGTTCGTTGAGTTTGAGAATGATTTCCTTCGCCGACAGTTTCTGCCCGTCGAGCGCGACCGGATTCCCTTTTTCGAAAGACAGGGTGACGTACGTCGGTTCGTCCGGCGCCTGCAACGGCGAGACCCCCATTTCGAGGAAGCCGGGCTTTTCGTATTGCGGCTCGTTGCCGGTATCCTCCAAATCCATTCCCTCGTGGGAAAGGTGCCAGAGGTTCTTGTCCTTGGAATAGTTGGTTTCGCGGTTGATTTTGAGCGGAATGTTGTGCGCCTCGGCGTAGGCGATTTCCTCCTCGCGGGATTTGATTGTCCATTCGCGCCACGGGGCAATGATGGGCATATTCGGCGCGAAATGCTTGATTGCAAGTTCGAAACGCACCTGGTCGTTGCCCTTCCCGGTGCACCCGTGACAAATCGCGTCCGCGCCCTCCTGCAGCGCGATTTCGACAAGCCCCTTCGCAATGCACGGGCGCGCGTGGCTCGTGCCGAGCAGGTATTCCTCGTACACCGCGCCCGCCTTCATCGTCGGAAGGATATACTCCTCGACGTACTCGTCCGTCAGGTCCAGAACATACAGTTTGGACGCGCCGGTTTTCAGCGCCTTTTCCTCAAGCCCGTCCAGTTCGTCCGCCTGCCCGACGTTGCCGGAAACCGCGATGACTTCGCAATTGTTATAATTTTCCTTCAGCCACGGAATGATGATAGACGTGTCCAATCCGCCCGAATACGCCAGTACGACCTTTTTGATGTCCTTTTTTTCCATGTTTCCTGTTCCTTTCCCGCCGGGCTCCGCCGGCCTCGCTTTCCCGGTTCTTCCGAAAAGCGGGTTTTTGATGTTGCTTATAGTATATACGAATATTTATTCCTTGTCAAGAGGAAAATATAAATATTTTGGGGCTTTATATGCAGAAAACGCTGTACATTATGCACAGTTTTGAATATTCGCGTGTTCTGCGATACGATTCAAACCATTGCCGCGCAAAACCGCCGCAGACCGTAAAGTCTGCGGCGGTTCTTACAGAGCGACTGCAAAACGCCCTATTTCGATTCAGCGTCTGACTTTGATAGCCGTCACGGCGCCCGCGATTGCGAGAAGGCCCATGACCGCGAACACAAGGATTCCGGCGTCGCCCGGCTTGCCGGACGAACCGCTCGACTCACCGGCAGACGAACTGCCGGAACTGCTGTCGGGAACCGTATTCATCGACGCGACGGTAGAGGAACCGTTGCCATGGTAGGTCACCACAGACGCGGGGTCGTCTTTCGGCACGCCGAGCGCGGTAGCGCCGGCCGTCGCCACATACGCGCCGCCGTAGGTGTTCAGCAGTTTCATTTCAAACGTGAAGGTCAGTTCGATGGGGTGCGAAGCGTCGAGCGCGTGGCTCGGATTCGCCGTCACGAAACGGACCGCAACGTCGCCCGTGGTCTTTCCCTCGTCGTCGAAAATTTCCTGCGTCAGGTTCTCCCAGGTATCGTACGGCAGTTTCGTCGCGCAATCGAGCACGTCTGCCTGCCCTTCCTCGTCCGTCTTCAGCGGGGTGACAAGGCGCATACGGGAATTGTCGTAGTGGAACTTGACGTCCAGCGCGTGCATATTGACGCCTTCCTTGATGTCCTTAATCGTCATCACGACCGTCATGATGACCTTGCCGGCATCATTTTGCGCGATGGTGGACTGCAAATCGACCGTGAAGTCCGGGTCCTCAAGCGGTTCGCCGACCTTTTCGGCCATTTCCTCGCGGTACGCGACCGTCGGGTCCTGTCCTTCGGTATAGGTGCCGAGTTTCGCATCTTTCGCCGCGAACTTGAAGTACGGAGAAAGGTTGCTGTTGGCCGAATAATTGGTGATATACCCGGCGTCGGTCTTTTCCGCGTCCGGATTGACGATGTGGAGCGCCTGATAGGTGGCTTCCTTGTCGTCGACCTTATCCAGATTCGTGCTGTACGTGATATACAGGGAGTAGTCGCCCGTCACGAGGAAATCCGCCTTCTTGAAGGAAATTTCCGCAGTCAGGGTGTCGTTCGCGTAGTCGATTTTATATTCCGGCTTGAAATCCGCCAGTTTGACGGACATCGCGGGGTCGTCGTAAATCAAACGGACGACCGTCCAGCCCTTTTCTTCGCCGAGGTATTGGATATCGATGCCGTAGCGGTAGCTTTCGTTGTTACGAATCCACACGCGGAGCATGGACGCGGAAGTCTGACCGTAACCGGCAATCTGCGTCCCCGCGTCGTTCGGGGTCAAATCCGGCGCATAATCCGCAAGCAGATTCGGCGCGGGAAGTCCCTTCAGTTCGACCGCGACGTACACGTTTTCCTCGTCGGTACGGGACGTGAACTTACCGGAAGCGTTTTCAATCGTCGGGGCGTTGTTCTGTTGCCAGAGGACGTCGTTCACCCAAGTAGCTTTATTGTAGCCGGTGTCGTCCAGAACGCCGTCGACCTTGACCGTTTCGATCACTTCGGTCGGCTCGGACGGGTCGTTTTCCTTCGGCGGGTTGTTCGGGTCGAACTTCGCATAGGTCGCCGTGCAGATGTACGTGCTTTCCTTGCCGTCGGCGGTCTTTTCATACCAAGCCTTATCCGGCGTGGTCGTCGGAAGCTCGAGACCGTCAAGGTCCAGACCGGTGATAACGAAGCGGTCGCCGGCTTTCCATTTGTTCATCGCGTCAATCATCGCGTTGACGCTCGGGTTGGTATAGTCCGGATCGTTCGCGTTGCCGGCATACAAAGTCGGGTCTTTCTTATAGAGTTCCGGCCAGTTGTTGCCGGTATTCACCGCGTAGACAAAGCCGCCCTGCGGAATCTCCAGAATGGTCGCATGTCCGTCGGCAAGACCGTTAGAAATCGCCACGACTTCGTAAACGGTCTTGAAGCCTTCGACCGGCTTGAAGGAAACATGAAGCCACCAACCAGTATACGCGGGCGCGGACTTCCCTTCGGCGTTCGTCTTGTTATCCGACAGTTTGTAATCGTCCTTCGCCACCGTCGTGTCGGAATCCTCCGCCGTAAACACGACGCCGGCGCCTTCGACGAAATGGTCGTTATAGTGCGTCAGCCAGAAAACGTTGACCTCTTCTTCCGCCGAAACGGAAACAAGCGCAACGCCGACGCAAGAAAGCACCATGACGAGCACGAGCAAAGACGCAAGAATCTTTTTCATGTTTGTGTCTCCTTTTCCGATAATCTTTCACGATACTGACATCATTTTATCACAAAACCGAAACGCTGTCAAGAGGTTTTTCTATAAAAAATCCACCATTTTTTTGCACTTTTGCAAATTCCGTTTCCTTTTTTAATGGTGGAACAGCCGCATCCCCGTGAACGCGAGGACCACGCCGTGACGGTCGCAACATTCGATGACGTCGCCGTCCCGTTTCGAGCCGCCCGGTTCGGCAATATAGCGCACGCCGCTGCGGCAGGCGCGGTCGATGTTATCAGAGAACGGGAAGAACGCGTCCGAGCCGAGGGACACGCCCGTGACCGCGGAGAGCCATTCCGCCCGCTCCTCCGCCGTCAGTTCGTCCGGGCGGACCGTGAACAAATCCTGCCACGCGCCGTCCCGCAAAACATCGCCACATTCGGTCGGGGAAATGTAGAGGTCGATGGCGGTATCGCGGTCGGGCTTGCCGATATCGGCGCGGAACGGGAGGGAAAGCACCTTCGGGTGCTTCCGCAAGGAGTAGTTGTCCGCCTTGTTGCCCGCGAGCCGCGTACAGTGGATACGGGACTGCTGTCCGGCGCCGATGCCGATGGCCTGCCCCTGATAGGCATAGCAGACGGAATTGGACTGGGTGTATTTGAGCGTAATCATGGCGACGATGAGGTCGCGCACGGCGGTGGCGGGCAAATCCTTGTTCCGGGAAACGATGTTCGTGAACAGTTCCGCGTCGATACGGTAATCGTTCCGCCCCTGCTCGAAGGTGATTCCGAAAATTTCGCGCGTTTCTGCCGCGCCCGGCTCATAGGACGGGTCGATTTGCACGATATTGTACGCCCCCTTGCGCTTGGACTTGAGGATTTCGAGCGCACGCGGGGTGTACCCCGGCGCGATGATGCCGTCGGAGACTTCGTGTTGCAGGAACAGGGCGGTCTCTTCGTCGCAAACGTCGGAAAGCGATACCCAGTCGCCGAAGGAACTCATGCGGTCCGCGCCGCGAGCGCGGATATACGCCGTCGCAAGCGGGGAAAGCGGGTAATCCGGGGCGAACAGCATCTGCTTTTCCACGTCGTCGAGCGGGGACGCGACGGACGCGCCGGCGGGGCTGACGTGCTTGAAGGAGGTCGCGGCGGGCAGTCCGGTCGCTGCCTTCAGTTCCCGCACGAGTTGCCAGCCGTTGAAGGCGTCCATGAAGTTGATATAGCCCGGCTTGCCGTTGAGCACCGTAATCGGCAGTTCCCCTTTCTTGACGTAAATGCGGGCGGGCTTTTGGTTGGGGTTGACCCCGTATTTCAGTTCCAGTTCCGTCATGATTTGCAGTTCCTTTCCTATTTTGTATTCTTATTATACAGCAACGTCTTGCTCGTCCCGTCCGCGAGGGAGATGAACCGAGCGAACAGGGACACCTTGTTTTCCGGATTCAGCGCGTTCCAAACGCCGTCGCCGACGGCTTTCAGGTCCGAACCGACGCCGAATGCGACCGGATCGCCGCGGAAGGACGGAATCGGGTTCCCGTCGTGGGAATAGGTGTGAATCAAATGCCCCACGCCGTTTACGGGGGTATCGTACTCGAAGAACTGCCGGTCGCACCCGCTCCCGCCGGACGCGCGCTTGAGGATAGAGAGCGCGTAGCGCGCCTTGCCGTCCGCGACGTCGAGCATCCCGCTGATACGGGGGGTGAAGTTCGGCTCGTCCGGCTCGTAGGTCCGCGTGCGGAGCGCGTCGGCAAAACTGCCGCCGGCGGCGACGGTTTCGACAATCGTGTCCGTCTGGTCGCCGTTCGTGACGACCGTGCGGCTGCCGTTCGCGCAAGGGGACTTCGCCATACGGACCGGCGCGTAAATGATAAGGGACGGGTCGGACAGTTTGGACGGGTCGAACGCTTCCGTGCGAATCCCGTCGCCGAGCGGTTCGGCAAACGGAACGAACACGCGGTTGCGGCTGTTGACGCTCCGCCCCATGATGAAATAGAGGATAACGGCGTTTTTGCCGTCCGACGTCTGCCCGATGGCGACGCCGCGTCCGGGATAGGGGTTCCCCGCGAGGTACTCGTAGATGCTGGTCATAAACTCTGCTCCTTCTTTGGGCGTTTTTTACCGGAAAAGAAAAACGGACACTCCCCCGCTCGCGCGGAGAACTGCCCAGACGGACGGCGCGCACGGGACGGGGAGACCGCCCGAACGCTCATATCGGAAAAGCGGCACACTGTGTGAACGCACATGAACCGTCAGCACCGCTCCCGTTTCGGTTTTTACGGGATTACTGTACCATATTTTTCGGCACTTGTCAAGGGTTTTCGCGCAAACACCTTGCATTTTGCCGGTTTTTTTGCTATACTGCAGGGGAATACCCGCAAAAAGGAGAAACTCATGCGTTACGAACTTTTGCTGTTCGACCTCGACGGCACCCTCGCGGACACGGCGGAGGGCGTGCTCAACAGCGTCGTGCACACGCTCCGCGCCTACGGAATCGCCGTCGCGGACAAATCCGCGCTCCTGCCCTTCATGGGACCCCCGCTCGGCAGTTCCTTCCGGCGGTTTTACGGCTTTTCCGAAGCGGAATCCCGGCGGGCGGTGGCAATCTACCGGGAACGGTACGACCGTGTCGGGCAGTTGGAATGCCGCCTTTTCCCCGGCGTCCCGGAACTGCTCGCGAAGTTGAAGGCGGACGGGCGCCGCATGTGCGTGGCGACGTCAAAATTGGAGAAGTACGCCGTCGCGATGCTGGAACGGCTGGGGGTCGCGGATTTCTTCGAGCAAATCGTCGGCTCCGACCCGGAGGAGAAGTTCGGGAACAAGCAAGCCGTCATCGAGGAAGCCCTTCGCCGGACCGGGGCGCGCGACCGCTCGAAAGCGCTGATGATTGGCGACCGGCTGTACGACATCGAAGGGGCGAAAGCGTGCGGGCTGGATTCGCTCGGCGTGTACCTCGGCTACGCGGAAGAAAACGAGTTGGAATCCGCCGGGGCGACCTACATCGCGCACGGGGTGGACGGGCTGGAGAAAGTCCTGCAAAATTTGTGATTTGAGCGTTTTTTTGAAGAAAAACGGTTGCATTTCGGGGAAAAACGTGCTATACTGTCCCCGAAACAGTGAGTTCGAAACCATCCTCACTTAAATCAAAACTAAGGAGAAAAATTGCATGAAACACAGCCACACGCTCCGGCGCCTGACGGAGGGCGCCATGATTGCCGCCGTATACACGGTGCTGACCTACCTGCTCTGGACCTTTTCGTCCATGCAGGTTCAAGTCCGCGTTTCGGAGGCGCTCTGCATCCTGCCGCTGTTCACGCCGGCCGCCGTTCCGGGTCTGACGCTCGGCTGTCTGCTCGCCAATCTGCTCGGCGGCGGGAACCTGTGGGACGTCATTTTCGGCACGTTAGCGACCCTGCTCGCGTCGCTCGTCACCTACGGGCTCGGAAAATGCCGGGGCAAGTGGGTGAAATGGGTCGCTCCCCTGCCGTCCGTGCTGTTCAACGCCGTCATCATCCCGTTCGTGCTGTACTTCGGGTACGGGTTCACGACGTTCGGGGAAACGGTCGGAATGCTTCCGGTGCTCGCGCTGAGCGCATTCTCGGTCGCCGCCGGGCAATTTATCGCGTGCTACGGGCTCGGGCTTCCGCTGTACGCGGTGCTCAAGCGGGTAAAGCTCTTCCCGGAAACCGAATAAGAAACGCACAAGGCGTCCGTTCCCGCTTTTGCCGGACGGGCGCCTTTTTTGCGCGCTGACGACGGAAGCATGCAAAGGACCGCACGGAAAATCCCGTGCGGTCCCTGTCTTTTTTACGGGTTCCCGTCAGGAACGGCGGCCCCGATTGAGCATGTCGATGATATCCTTGATGTCCGCGTCCTCGGCGGATTCCTCCGGCGCCGAACCGGTGGACGCCTTCGCGCTTTCCGCGGCTGCCATCGCGCGGCGACGGTCGGCAGACTTCTTGTCTGCCTCGAAACCGGTCGCGACCAGCGTGATTTTCATCTCGTCCTCCAGCGTCGTGTCGAACGCGGCGCCGAAGATGATGTTCGCGTCCGGCTGCGCTTCGCCGGTAATCATCGCGACGGCGTCGTTGATTTCGTCCAGACCGATATCCGGGGACGCCGTGATATTGATAACGATTCCCTTCGCGCCGCTGATGTTGGTTTCCAGCAACGGCGAGGACATCGCCATCTTCGCCGCCATTTCCGCCTTATCCTTGCCCTTCGCGCTGCCGACGCCCATATGCGCGAGCCCGGCGTTCGCCATGACCGTGCAGACGTCCGCGAAGTCGAGGTTGATGAACCCGTCGACGGTAATCAGTTCGACAATGCTCCGAACGCCCTTGAGCAGGATATCGTCCGCCTCCGCAAACGCGTTGAGGAAGGTGATTTTTTTATCCGTGAGCAGTTTGAGCCGCTCGTTCGGGATGACGATAAGGCTGTCGACGATGTCGGTGAGTTTGGCGATTCCGCCCTCCGCCTGCGACATCCGTTTCGCGCCCTCGAACAGGAAGGGCTTGGTGACGACCGCAACGGTGAGGATCCCCATTTCCTTCGCGAGCCGCGCGACGACCGGCGCCGCGCCCGTACCCGTGCCGCCGCCCATACCGGCGGTGATGAACACCATGTCCGCGCCCTTCAGCGCGTCCTTGATTTGGTCGCTGGATTCCTCCGCCGCCTTTTCGCCGACGTCGGGATTGCTCCCCGCACCTTTTCCTTTGGTGATTTTTTCGCCGATTTCAATCTTCGTCGGGGCGCTGGACTTCAAAAGCACCTGCGCGTCCGTGTTGATGTTGATGAATTCAACATCCGAAGAATCAAAAGAGGCAACCATTCTGTTGACGGCGTTTCCGCCGCCGCCGCCCACACCGACGACTTTGATAACGACGGCATTGGGAATTGGATTCGTACTGGACATAATTTGACCCTCCGCACACTTTCGTGTCTTTTTTTCCACTTACTATAATACCTTGTTTTTTTCAAGATTGCAAGAGTTTTTTTGATTTTTCTTGCGAAAAGTCCGCTTTTTTTCACATTTTATCCGTCGGAAGGCGTATTTTCCAGCCGAACGGCCGCCCTTCGATAGCCGGTCAGCTCGATTTTGCCCCGGTCGGTCGGCGAGAGCCGCTCCAGAATACGCCCGAGGAACCGGATTTTGACGTCCATGTTTTCGATGTCCGCGAGGTACACCGAGAACCGCCCGTCGTATTCGACCGTGATGTCGAACCGGCTGGACATATCGATGGCGTCGACCCGGTCGAACAGCCCGCATTCGGTCAGACAGCGGCAAAGTTCCTCAAGGTCCGAGGCGGTCCGCCTGTCCTGAAAACGCACCTTTTCGCCGACGATGCACCGCTCGACCGCGCCGGTCCGCAAACGCGAAACGCCGTCCGTGATGTCCCCCCCGCCGATACGACCGAGCACCTGCAGGTCGCGCGAAAGCAGGTACGCCTCGTCCCCGACCGACAGGGAAAGTTCCATATGCCGTTCGCTGACCTCGACGACGACCGTCGACGGCAGGGAGCGCTTGACCGTCGCCTCGCCGATATACGGGAGCGCCTTGCGCAAATCGCCCTCGACCGTTTCGGCGCGGAAGGAAAACAGGTTATCCCCGACGGAAAACGGCAGTTCGGCGAGGATTTGCTCCTCGGCGTAGATTTCGTTCCCGACCAGTTGTATCTCCGTGACGCGGAAGAACAGAAAGAAGCACACCGAAAGGAACGCGACCGTCGCCCCAAGCAGGAGCAGGACGTAAAACACGACGCGACGGTGCCGTTTCTGGTCCTGCCGGCTTCGCAATTCCTCCATGGACACGTTGTTTCGCACGCGGGTAAACCGTTGCGGCGCGCGCGCCGCGTCCTCCGTCTGCCCGTCCGTCCGCCTGTGTTCCGCCATCGGCAATCCCTCCTTTCCGACTTCCTTCGCGCCTTTTACGGCGCCGCCGTCCCCTGTTCGGCCAATTGAATCACCTCGGCGGCGATTCGGTCGGCGGAATCCGGCATGGCGAATTTCTTAATACTTTCTTCAATGCGCCTTCGCTTGTTGGGGTTGAGCAAAAGTTCCTCGACCGTGTCGCACAGCAGTTCGGGGGTCAGTTCCTCCTCCCGAAAGACCATTCCCGCCCCCGCGTCCGCGAGCAGGCGGGCGTTCTTGTACTGGTGGTCCTCCGCGACGTGCGGACTGGGGATAAAAATCGCGGCTTTGCCCCGCACGGACAGTTCCGCGAGCGTCATCGCGCCGGCGCGGCAAATAATCACGTCCGCCGCCGCCTGACGGTACGGCATATCGTAAAAATACTCCGCAAGCTGGAGGTTCGCCTTCTTATCGAGCCCGTTCTGCCGCGCGAGGGCGGAAAACGCCGAAAACTCCACCCGCCCAATCGCGTGGTCGTGCCGGATTCCGCGCGGGACGCTGAAACGCTCCATCAAATCAAAGCACAGTTCGTTGACCCGTTTCGCGCCCATACTGCCGCCGAAGGAGAGCAGGTAGGGTTCCTCCTCGCTCAATCCGAGTTTCCGGCGGGCCTCTTCGCGCGTGATACGGTCGACGTGAATCGGGTTGCCGGTTAGAATCAGTTTACGCTGTTCGGCGGGGGTGAAATAGGTCTCGCTCCCCTCAAAACTGGTGCAGATGACCGACGCGTCCTTCGCGAGGCGGCGGGTCGTCACGCCGGGATAGGTGTTCTGTTCGTGAATCAGGCAGGGAATGCCCAGTTTTGCCGCCGCGCGGACGGTCGGCCAACTGACGTACCCGCCGGTCCCGACGACCGCGTCCGGTTTCCGTTCCCGCAAGATTTTCTTTGCCGCGTGGACCGATTCGACCGCGTAATACGCCGCGCGGCAGTTCTGCCGAATCGCCTTGAAACTAAAGCTGCGGCGAAAGCCCTGCACTTCGACGAAGTCGATTGCGTACCCCGCCTTCGGGACGAGGGTGCTTTCAATCCCCCGTTTGGTGCCGATAAAGGAAATTTCCGCGTCCGGGCGGTTCTCCAAAACCGCCGCCGCGATATTCAAAGCGGGGTTGACGTGACCGCCCGTGCCGCCGCCGGTGAAAACGATTCTCATGCCGTATTTTACCCCTTCTCCGTATACGAATACCGCGAAACCGCGAGAATCAGACCCATCTCGCACAGCAGAATAATCAGCGACGTGCCGCCGTAACTGAAGAACGGCAGGCTGATGCCGGTGCTGGGAATGGTGTTCGTCACGACGGCGATGTTCAGCACGACCTGAATGATAACGTGGGCGACGATGCCCATCACCAGCAGCGACGAGAACTGGTCTTGCGACCGGTTCGCGATGTGGAATCCGCGCCACGCGAGCGCGATGAATAACCCGATGACGAGGACGGCGCCGAAAAACCCCATTTCCTCGCAAATGATGGCGAAAATGTAGTCGTTATACGGTTCCGGGAGGTATCCGTGCTTCTGGTTGCTCCGACCGAGTCCGAGTCCCCAGAATCCGCCGGAACTGATGGCGTAAAGCGATTGCGCCGGCTGCCACCCCTTGCCGCCGGTGTCGGCGGACATATAGGAGAACGGGTCGTTCCAGACCAAAAGCCGGTCGAGCGCGTGCGGGACGACCGCCTCGATGAGTTTCTTTCCGACGGTCATGACGAACACCGCGAGGGCGGCGACGGCCCCGCCGATAAAGCCGAGCAGTTTCGCGCCGATTCCCCCGAACAACATCATGACGTAGACAATCAGGCAGTTGATAATCGACGCGGACAGGTGTTTCTGCAGGAGCGTCGTCGCGACGGCGAGCAACCCGTAGACCGCGAACGGCAGAAAGCCGTACCGAAACGTATGCAGGCGGTCGCGGTTGCGAACGATATGCCGCACGCAAATCAGCACGAGAGCGAATTTGAGGAATTCCGACGGCTGGAACTGCACGCCGAGAATGGAGAACCAGCGGGTCGCCCCGTTGTAGTTATCCCCGATGAGGGGGGTCAGGGCGTTCATGCCGAGCGCGATGATGTAGATAATCGGGGCGCCCTTGTTGAGCACGCCGAGCACCAACGGGCCGAACACCGCGATGGTCCCCATCGCCGCCATGCCGAGCAACACATACAGCAACTGTTGACGGGCGAGGGCGTAGGGGTCGCCGTAGCGCGCCGCCGCGTGCGCGTAGGACGAGGAAAAAACGGCAATCGAGCCGATACAGACCAGCAGGACGACGATGAGCAGAAACGGGCGGTCCACCTCGCCGAGGAAACGGGTAATGGTATTCGGTTGTACTCTCGGTTTCGGCTTTGCGCGGGTCTCCCCCGCCGCTTTGGACACAGCCACGTTTCTCCCCCCTTTTCGTGCGGGCTACCGCACCATAATCCAGTAGGAAAGCGCGCAGAACAGCGCGCTGACGAGCGAAAAGACGAACACCACCCGCACCTCGCTCCAGCCGCAAAGTTCAAAATGGTGGTGGATCGGCGCCATTTTGAACAAACGCTTTCCGGTCACGCGGAACCAGAACACCTGCAGGACGTCCGAAATGCCCTCGCAAAACCAGACGAAACAGACCGGCAACAGCAACAGTTCCGCGTCGAACGCGAACACCACGGCGGTCACGAACCCGCCGAGGAACAGCGAGCCCGTGTCCCCCATGAAAATCTTCGCCGGGTGGAAATTGAACACGAGGAAGCCGAGCAGACCGCCCGCGAGGGAGGCGCAAAGCGCGTTGAACTCCGTATCGCCGAAAAACACCCCGACGCAAAGGAAGAACACGCACTGAATGGTCGTCACACTGCCCGCAAGCCCGTCGATCCCGTCGGTCAGGTTGGCGCAATTGATGACGTATACGATGACGAAAAGCATCAGCAGGTAGTAAAACCAATGCAGGTCCACCCGTTCCTGCCCGAACAGCCCGAACAGGCGCACCGAAGTCTCCCCGCCGCAAAAATAGGCGCGGACAGCGAGAAAAACAGCCGCGATGAAGAATTGCAGAAGGAGTTTCTGGTTGGCGGTCAGACCCTTGTTGCGCTTTTTGAAAAGTTTGATATAGTCGTCGACGAACCCGACAAGCCCGGACAGCAGGGCGAGCGCGGCGACGGGGAGCAGCCGCACGTCCGGCGCGCGCCCGGAAAGCAACGCCCAAACGCCGAACGCGACGAGCGTCGAAAGCAGGAAGAACAGTCCGCCGAGAACCGGCGTCCCCTCCTTACAGCGGTGCCACGAAGGGCCTATCTCCAGGATTTTCTGCCCCAGTTTCACCTTCCGCAGGACCGGAATGAACAGTTTCAGCAGCAGCGCGCTGAGGAGGAACGACCCCGCCATCGGCAGGACGATTGTCTGCAAATACTCCACTTTGCTCTTTCTTCCTTACAACAGGTTTTTTAGTCGTTGAGCGACTGGTAGCGGCAGGTGACGGTGATGACCGTACCCGGCTCGACCGTTTCGCCCGCCGCGATGGATTGCCGGTCCGCGTAACAGTTTTCGGTGTTCTCGTTGTAGATACCGTCCAGCCGGACGTTCAGTCCGCGCTGCTGCAGGACCCGCAGCGCCGTTTCCGGCGACTGCCCGTGCACGTCCGGCACCGTGACCGTCGCCTCCGGCGTCGCGTCGCCGGTATACAGAATGACGCGCCCGCCCACGGCGACGCTGACGTCGTTCCGCGGCATCTGACTGTTGACCGTTTCGCCCGTTCCGCGCACGACGCATTCCAGTCCGAGCGCCTCGATGGCGTGTTTCGCTTCGTCCACCGGCGTCCCGCGGTAATCCGAAACCGTACGCATCTCGACGGCGCCTTCCGTTTCGCTCGGAGAGATGCCGAGGTGCTTGAGGATATCCTTGAGGATACTGCTGACGGCGGGCGCCGCCACCTGCGAGCCGTAATAGCCGTAGGCGTTGTTCGGGGTGTCGACCGTCACGAGAACGGCGACGCGGGGGTCCTCCGCCGGGGCGAAGGTCACGCAAGAGGAAATATAGTCGTCCTCGCGGACGGTATCCCGCTTTTCGGACGTCCCGGTCTTGGAAACGACGTGGTAGCCGGAAACGTTTGCGTTCGCCGTGGAATCGACGAGGTAGGACAGGATATCCTTGCACACCGGCTCGGAAACCACCTGCCGGACGCTGCCGTTCGGGAAGGTCTTGACGACGTTGCCGTTCTGGTCGGTCAGGTACTTGCCGACGTGCGGGGTGACGAGGTGCCCCCCGTTCGCGACGGCGGAAAGCGCGGCGATGTGCTGGAGCATGGTGACTTTGAAGGTCTGCCCGAAGGAATAGACCGCGAGTTCGAGGTCGCCGAACTGGGTGCCGGTCGTTTCAAAGAAGATGGAGGACGCTTCGCCCACCAAATCCGCTCCGGTCGGCTCGGTGTAGCCGAATTCCTTGAAGTATTTGACGAAATTCTCCTGCCCGACCGCCAATCCCACCTTCGCGAGCGCCGGGTTGCAGGAATTGACGAGCGCTTTTGCGATGGTTTGCGTGCCGTGATTGACGCGGGACCAGCAGTGAATCGGGACGCCGGAAATGTTGATGACCAGCCCGCAATCGAACCCTTGCGTCGTCGTGATCGACCCGGTTTCCAGCGCCATGGCGGCCGTGATGACCTTGAAGGTCGAGCCGGGTTCGTAGGTCTGGGAGGCGATGGTGTTGTTCCACATCTCGTTGCGCAAGGTCGCGAGATAGGCGTCCTTATCTTCGCCCTCGTAGGCGTCGAGTTTGCTTTGGTATTCGGGCGAAAGGGTCGCGTAGTCGTTCAGGTCGAACGACGGATAAATCGCCAGCGCGAGGATTTCGCCGGTATCGACGTCCATAACGATACAGGACACCCGCCCCTCCGGCTCGTGCTGGTAATAGGTTTCCCTGAGGTACATTTCGACGGTCGATTGGACCGACCAGTCGATGGTCGTGACGAGGTTCAGCCCGTCTTGCGCGGCGATGTAGCTTTCGTAGTTGTACGCAAGCTGGTTGCCCCTTGCGTCCTGTGCCTGCACGGCGCGCCCGTCGACGCCGCCGAGTTCTTCGTTGTAGGTGTATTCCAGCCCGGTCAGCCCGTCGTTGTCCGAGCCGACAAAGCCGAGAAGCTGGGACGCGAGGGTGCTGTACGGGTAGTAGCGCTTGGTGCCTTCCTCCAGTGCGATTTGCAGTTCAAGACCGTTGTCGGAAATGAACTTGCGGACCTTCGCCTCCTCCTCTTCGCCGATGTCCTTCTTGACGATGAGGTATTTGACCTTCGTTTTGCGCTCGCCGAGGTTGTTGTATTTGTCGATGAGCGTTTGCGCGTCGTAATCGTCGAGGCAGGCGGCAAGCCCTTGCGCAATCATGCGGATATGCGCTTCTTCGCCCGGCGGGGTAATCCCGGACGCCTCCTGTTCCGCCGTGACCTCGGTGCCTGCCTTCAGGACGTCGGCGGGCGAGATGAACACGGTTTGCGTCGTCGCGCTGACGGCGAGTTTTGTGGTCCCGTCGGACGCGAAGATGGTCCCCCGCTTGGCTTCGAGTTTGGTTTCGAACGTATACTGCTCCACCGCCTTTTCGGCGTAGTGATACGGGTCGAGCAGTTGCAGGAACGCGAGCCGCCCGCAAAGCGCGACGAGCAGGACCAGCATCACCACCAGCGCCGCCTTGCCGCGGCGGACGATGATACGGTGCGTCAGCGCACGGCGTTTCCCGCGTTTTCCGCGACGGTCGGGAAGTTCCGGCTTCGACGGTTCGGCGGGCAGATTCGGTTGGGACGTGTTCTTTCCCTGCTCCATGACGGTTTCCTTTCGTGTTTTGCGTAAGACGCGCCTGTGCGTTTCCGTTCCTTACTATATGCGCCGGGCGGCGCAATCATGACGCGGTCATTCCCCTTGCGGCAGGAATCCCCGCAGGACCTCCGCAAGCCCGGAAAGCAGGTAGCCGACCCCGCCTTCCTCCTCGACGGACGCGTCCCGCTCGGCAATCTCGGTGCGGTCCGCGAAATCGGGGGTTATGATTTGGTCCGGTTCGTTCGTATCCTTAATCATACCGAGGTTCTCCTCGGCGAACGCGCGATACGCGTCGAAGTCGTCCCGCGCGTCGAGCCGGTTGTTGAGTTTGGCTTGTTCGGTCTTGAGTTCCGCGAGTTGGTTGTTCAGGTCGCGAATCTCGCCGTTGTACCGGTCGATTTCCGCGTAGTTCATCATCATGAAGAGGAGCAGAACCGTGATGAGCCCCAGAATGCAAATCATGCCGAGCGGGAACGGCTTGCGGTCCTCCGGGCGCTTGCGGAGCGTCTTGAAAGAAACCCACCGGACGGCGCGGCGGCGCGCGCTCTTTGGATTCTGACGAACGGCGGGGGACGTTTTACCGGTTTCGCGTCCGGCGGGAGGAGCCGCCTTCCGCGCCGGCTTGCGCGTGCCGGACGAATCGTTTTGCCGAACGGGCGTCCCCTTCGGGGCATTTTTCACGGGCGTTGCCATGATGTTCCACTTCCTTAATTATAGTAGGCGAAAAATTTTCAAAGTTTTTCACAGCACCGAAGTTTGGCGCTGTGCGCGCGGTGATTGACCTGCAATTCCGCCTCGCCGGGGAGAATCGGCTTGCGGGTCAGCACCCGAACGACCGGTTTCTTCCCGCAAACGCAAACCGGGAAGTCCTTCGGGCAGGTGCAGGGGTTTTCCCAGCGGGCAAACGCGGTTTTGACCAGCCGGTCCTCCAGCGAATGGAAACTGATGACCCCCATTCGCCCGCCGCTTTTCAGGCACGGCACCCCGTCCGCGAGCAAACGTTCCACCCCGGAAAGTTCCCCGTTGACTTCGATGCGAATCGCCTGAAAGGTCCGCTTGCAGGGGTGTCCTTCGGACTTGTTCTGTTTCGGCAGGGCCGCGGAAACGACGGCCGCAAGTTCCTTCGTCGTGCGAAGCGGGGCCTGTTCGCGGGCGCGGACGATGCGGTCGGCGACCCGCCCGGCGAACCGTTCCTCGCCGTAATCGCGCAGGATACGGACCAGTTCCTCCCGCGGGTAGGTGTTGACCACGTCGAAGGCGGTCAGCGGCTGGGAGCGGTCCATACGCATATCGAGGAACGCGTCCGCGCCGTAGGAAAAACCGCGTTCGGCGTCGTCAAGCTGTTGCCCCGAAACGCCGAGGTCCGCGAAAATCCCGGTCACGCCGTCCGGCGCAAATTCCCGCGCTATCTCCGCGATTTGCGCGTAATTGCGCTTGCAGAGCAACAGGCGGTCGTCGCGAACGGTATCCCGCACATACCGCAAGGCGTCGTCGTCGCGGTCCACCCCGACGACCCGCCCCCGCGCGGAAAGGCGGGAGAGCAGCAGCGACGTGTGTCCGCCGCCGCCGAGCGTGCAGTCGATGTATACCCCGTCCGGGTCGGTGAACACCGCGTCCACCAGTTCGTGCAGAAGCACGGTCGTGTGTCGGTACGTCATCAGAATCCCAGCGCCTCAAGCGTCTGCAGGACTTCGTCGTAGTTGGAGCGGTTGTGACGGTCCCAACTATCCTCGTCCCAGATTTCCAGACGGGTGTTGTCCCCGACGAGCACGACGTTCTTCGTCAGCCCCGCGAACCGCCGGCTGTCGGCGGGCAGCGTAATGCGCCCTTGCGCGTCCGGGGAAATTTCAAAGGTGTTCGCGTAGAAGTAATGGCGGATATCCCGCGCCTTGGATTCCGGCAAGGCGGCTATTTTGGCGGCGAATACTTCCCATTCCTGCACCGGGTAGAGCCGAAGGCAGTTCTGCAATCCGCGGGTCAGCATGAACGTTTCGCCGAGTTCCTCGCGCAATTTTGTCGGGATAAACAGCCGTCCCTTCGCGTCAACCGCGTGCCGATACGTCCCGGTAAACATCGGAAGCATCCTCCTTTCCGCCAAATTTCCACCAAATCCTGGGATTTTCTGGGAAAATCACCCTTTTTTTACCATTTTCTCCCACCGAAAAGGTAAAAGAAAATACGTTAATTTTATTATACTGCATTCCCCGGACCCTGTCAAGAGCGATAACAAAAATTTCTTTTCGGGTCCTGCCGAACCGTGTGCATTCCTGTCGAACAAATTTTCCCTTTGCACAATAACGGTTTTTCTGACGAAACCGCCGGTTTGCCGTCGCTTTTTCCGCTTTTCCCGGGAAATGTTTATCAGGTTTCAACAAAACGGACGTTCTTGCCGCTTTTGCAAATCCGCACGCGCGTCCCCGAAAAAACCTTGCGGAAACGCTTGACAAACGGCGCGGAATGCGGTATAATGGGACGAAAAAAGCGAAAAGGAGCGAACCAACTATGAAACGTATCCAGACCATCGAGACCCGCGACCTGCAGCAGAGCCTGAAGGACGGCGGTTGCGGCGAATGCCAGACCTCCTGCCAATCCGCCTGCAAGACTTCTTGCGGCGTCGCCAACCAGCCCTGTGAGCACGCGAAGGAGCAGAAAGACTAAAAGCGGCGTTTTCCGCCCATTCCCGGCGGGGTCCATGGGGCGTTTGCCCCGTTCAAAGCGATTTTTGAGAGAACTGCCCGCTACTTCCGTAGCGGGCAGTTCTCTGCACAGGAGCGTGATTTTTTGATTCATCAATTCAAGTTGCACGGCTATTCCGTCGTGCTCGACGTCTTTTCCGGCTCGGTCCACCTCGTCGACGACCTCGCCTACGACGTCATTGCCCTTTACGAAACGACCGACCGGGCGGAACTGACCCGCCGTATGCTCGAAAAATACCGCGACGACCCGGACGTAACGGTTTCGTCGCTCGAAGAACTGTACGCGGACATCGAATCCCTGCGCGCACAGAAGAAACTGTTCACCGAGGACACCTACGAAAACGTCGCCGTCGATTGGAAAGCGCGAAAGACCGAAGTCAAGGCGCTCTGCCTGCACGTCGCCCACACCTGCAACCTCAACTGTTCCTACTGTTTCGCGTCACAGGGGCGGTACCACGGTCCGCGCGCGCTGATGTCCTATGAAACCGGGAAACAGGCGCTGGATTTCCTCATCGCACATTCCGGCAAGCGGCGGAACCTCGAAGTGGATTTCTTCGGCGGGGAGCCGTTGCTGAACTGGGACGTCTGCAAGCGTCTGGTCGCCTACGCCCGTTCCCGCGAGGAGGAGACCGGCAAGCGTTTCCGTTTCACGCTGACGACCAACGGGGTCCTGCTCGACGACGAGGTGACGGAATTCGCCAATCGCGAAATGCACAACGTCGTGCTCAGCCTCGACGGGCGGAAGGAAACGCACGACGCATTGCGCAAGACCCCGTCCGGGGAGGGCAGTTACGACTGCATCGTCCCGAAGTTCCAACGTTTTGTCGAAAAGCGGGGCGGGCGGAACTACTACGTCCGCGGCACGTTCACCCACCGCAACGCGGCGTTCCTGCCGGACCTTTTGCACATGGCGGACCTCGGTTTCGCCGAGCTGTCCATGGAACCGGTGGTTTGCGCGCCCGGAGACCCCGCCGCCCTGACGGAGGAGGACTTCCCCGTCGTTTGCGAGCAGTACGAACAGCTCGCCGCCGAAATGTTGCGCCGGGAGCGCGCCGGAAAGGGGTTCCGTTTCTACCATTACAACCTCGACCTGACCGGCGGACCCTGCCTGTACAAGCGGCTCGCCGGGTGCGGGAGCGGAACGGAATACCTCGCGGTCACGCCGACCGGCGAGCTCTACCCCTGCCACCAGTTCGTCGGCGAACCCGCCTACCGAATGGGGGACGTCTGGCAGGGCGTGACGAACACGGCTCTCCGGGACGAATTCAAGGGGTGCAGCGTGTACGCGCGGGCGGAATGCAAGGACTGCTGGGCGAAGCTGTACTGTTCCGGCGGGTGCGCGGCGAACGCCATGCACGCGTCCGGAAGTATCCGGGGCGTGTACGAGTACGGGTGCAGGCTGTTCCGCAAGCGCATCGAATGCGCGCTGATGCTGCAGGTCGCGTTGCGGGAACCGCAAAAAACGGAGGAAAAGGAGCCGGTATGAACGGAGAAAGAAAGCCGAGAGCCGTCGTATTCGACATGGACGGCGTGCTGTTCGACACGGAACGCGTCTACTACGAGGCGTGGGAAATCGTCGGCGGGGAAATGGGCATCGATATCCGGGAGATTCGCGACCGTTGCGCCGGACACAACGGGGCGGACACGGAAAAGATTTTCGACGCGTGGTTCGGCGGAAAAGTCGCCTACGCGGTTTTCGGTCCCCGCAAGAACGCCTGCTTTCGCCGTCTGATCGACGAGCGCGGTCTGCCGCTCAAGCCCGGACTGCACGAAACGCTTTCCGCCCTGCACGAAAACGGGTTCCGCATCGCCCTGGCGACCTCGACCCGTCGGGAGGGCGCAATCGCGAACCTCGAACGGGCGAACATCCGCGCCTACTTCAACGTCCTGACGACCGGGGATATGTTCCTGCACGGCAAGCCGGACCCGGAAATCTACCTGACCGCCTGCCGCCTGCTGGACGTTGCGCCCGCGGACGCCTACGCGGTCGAGGACAGTTACGCGGGGCTGGAATCCGCCCGTCGCGCCGGGACGCGGGTGGTCATGATTCCCGACCTGTTCCCGCCGACCGACGAAATTCGAGCCTACGCCGCGGTCTATCCGTCGCTGTCCGCGTTCTGCAAAGAGATTCTCTAACTTTCTTTCGGGGGAGAACCACGATCACGGCGACTTCGCGCACTATGTGCGCGCCGCCTTGTTCCGCGTTTCTCCCCCAAATACCCCCTCATCGTCGAAAACCGGCTCGGCTTGCGCCAATTCTGACGCCGCCTTCGCCGTTTTTCTCTTAAGGAGTTCCTCCGGCGGCACATGTCCGCCTCCGGAACAAATTTTATTGTATTTTTATTTTCGTTGGTTTTTTTCGACGGACCGCGTGTTTTCTACGCAAAAACGCTTGCATTTTCCCCGCAAATCGGTTATACTGTGAAAAAAGAATCTCCCGCGACGGAAAGGGGTCGGTTTCTCGTATGCGAAAAGGTTTTTTCGGCAGTCAACTCAGCACGGTTTTCACCCTGCTTTTGCCCATCATCTACGTCGTCATCGCGGTCCTGTTGCTGTTCACGGGGATTGACACCGTCATCTTCGCGAAACTGCTCGGCGGGCTCGCAATCATTTTCGGCGCGGCGATGATGATTCAGTACTTCCTCACCCACGCCTACTTCGACGCCGCCGCCTACGGTTTCTCCATCGGGGCATTGGCGGTCGTGCTCGGCGTGTGTATCCTCATCAAGAGCGGGGACGTCGCGAAAAGCCTGTCCGTACTGCTCAATATCTGCATCATGCTCACCGCCATCATCAAATTGCAGAACGCCATTCAACTCAAATTCCAGCGTTCCGTCTGGTGGATTCCGGTGCTTTGCGTGTCGCTCGCATTCCTCGTCTGCACGGTGCTCATCACGGTCGACCCGTTCACCGGGGACGACGGGAACACGTCCGTGCGGGATACGTTTACTTATATCGTCCTGCTTTGCGACGGGGTGGTCAGTTTCGCGAACGCGCTCCTGCTCCGGTTCGTCATGCGGCGTGCCGCAAGATTTCCGCTGCCGGAAAACGGGCAGGGCTGACGATGCCGGACGCGGAAGAACAGGTTCTGCTTCGCCGGTTCGGCGAATTGGCGGAGCGGGCGTATGCGAGCGGGCGGTACGCGTTTACGGATTTTCTGGGACTTGCGGAACGTAGTCTGCTCCTGCAGAACCGTTCGGCGTTCTCCTACGCCGGGCTGACGCTGTTCGGCGGGGCAGAGGGTTGCGAGCGGGTCATGGCGCGTTTCGGGTGCGAGGAGGTCTGCCCGCGCGCCGACGGGGACTTCCCTATCGTTTGCGTCCGGGCGGAGCCGGTACAGCAGAAGTTCGCCGACGCCCTCTCCCACCGGGACCTGCTGGGCGCGCTGATGAACCTCTCGATTGCCCGCGAAAAGCTGGGCGACATCGCGTTGCGGGACAACGTGGCGTACCTGTTTTGCGCGAAAAGCGTCCTGCCGGTCATTCTTGACGAGTTGGTGCAGGCGAAACATACGCGTCTGCGCTGTACGGTCGAGGAACGCCCGCCGGAGGAGCTTTGCAGTCGGACGGAGGAGCGGTTTCTGCAGGTCGCGTCGGAACGGTTGGACGTGCTGGTCGCGGCGGTGTTTCGGCTTTCGCGGGAGGAAAGTTTGGCGCTGTTCCGCGAAAAACGGGTCTACGCGGACGGGAAACTGACCGAAAACAACAGCGGCGGCGCGAAGGAAGGCGCTCTGCTTTCCGTGCGGGGGTACGGGCGATTCCGGTACCTCGGCGTGCTTTCGACCAGCAAAAAAGGCAAGCTGAACATTCGCGTGGAAGTGTTCGTGTGAAAAGACGCAAAAAAAACGCGGTTCCGGCGCGGAATCGCGTTTTTCTGTTCCAAAACCCAACCTTCCGTTGGAAAAAACTCATGTTTCTGTCGCTTGCAAAGCCGGGAAAACTCTGTCATACTAAAGACACGGTACCGAAAACGAATGAAAGAAGGTCGAATCCACGATGACAGAATCCATGGGAGAAATTATCCGCCGACTGCGGCGCGAACGGGACCTGACGCAAGAAGAACTCGCCGAACAGCTCGGTGTCACCTCGCAGGCGGTCTCAAAATGGGAAAACAGCACGGGAATGCCGGACATTTCGCAGGTCGTGCCGCTCGCAAACCTCTTCTGTGTTTCCACGGACACGCTCTTCAACTACTGTTCCGCCGAACGGACGCAGGAACTTGCGTCCTATCGGGAGCGCTCCCTTCGCCTGCGAAACGAAGGACGGATTGAGGAAAATGTCGCCTTATGGCGGGAAGCGGTCCAGAAATTCCCCGGCGACTACGGCTGTATGACCGGGCTTGCGTCCGCGTTGGAAAGCACGACATACCGCGACGAATTTTCCGAAACGCACGAAAGCGCCGCAAAGGAAGCCGTGCGGCTCTGCGAACGCATCCTCGCGGACTGCACGGACCATTCCTTTCGGGAGGAAGCGATTCAACTGCTCGTCTACCTCTACAGCAATCAGAACCTTTCCATCGCCAACGGGGAAAAGGCGGTCGCCTACGCGAAACAGGCGGGCTGTATCTGGCACAGTTCCGAGTTCCTGCTGGAAGCCGCTTATTTTGACGACGAGGAAGCACAATTGAAACAGAGGGAAAGCAATCTGCTGGATTTCCTCGACGACATCGCGCGGAAATTATACTTGATTCTTCCCTGCGCAAGCAGCGAGGAACGCATCAGAAACTGCCTTGCGGCGCTCACCCTTTGGGAAACCGTAATACCCGACGGGAACTACCAGTTCTACCATTGCCGCATCGCCGAGATTTACCGCAAACTTGCTGACTGCTACGCGCATCTGACGCAAAAAGAGGCAACGCTCGACGCGCTGGAGCACGCCGCTTTTCATGCGAAGGCATTTGACGAACGCCCGGACGGGGAACAGCATTACACCAGTCCGTTCCTGCCGCATACGACGTCCAACCGTTCCGAAAGTGTCAAGAATTACCCGGAATCTGATTACACGCTTTTTCTGGAGCGGCTGCAGGACAAGTGTTTCGATTTCGTCCGAAGCGACGAACGCTTTCAGGCGTTGCTGCGCTGAAACCGAAAAACGAGGGGACCGCCGTACAAGACGGCCCCCCGACGAACCGAACTGTTTCCCGTTTGCATGCGAACGTGCCAAACAAAAAATCCGAACGAGCAGGAGAAAATTACATGATGAAACGATTGACCGAACGTCTGACGATTCGCGAACTGTGCGAAACGGACTACCCGGAATTTGAACGTACCCTAAACGATGTGCAAAGATCCGTTTTCGGAAACGGAAAAGGATTTCTAAACTGGATCATCTCGCAATATCCCGCTATGGACATTACACACGGTCTGCTTTCCTACGGCATTTTTGAGAGAGCGACCGAAAGGCTTGTCGGCACGGTGGGCGTCGGCGACCACGACGACCTGCACGAGCCGGAAATCTTCTATCGGTTACTGCCGGAATACCGAGGACGCGGTTACGCTTCGGAGGCGGTGAAGGAAATAACCGACTGGGCGCTTGCACACCTTCCCATTTCCCACCTGATTGGTACGGCTGGTGTGGAAAATGTAAAATCACAGCATGTTTTAGAGCGCTGTGGCTACCGATTTGTCGAGATACGATCGCTTCTGGTCCACGTCACAAATACGCGGCACGATTTCAAGGTCTACCGATACGATAAGCCGACCGAACGGTTTTCCTGCAAGATTGCGTCCGTCGAGGAAATGAACGTGAAATGGGCGTATGAAATCGCGCACAGCGGAAAGGACCGGGAAAACTGGCTGGTTTGGCGGGAACAGCACCTCGAAAACTACCGGCGGGGGTATCTTCTGCCGTACTACGGGATCCTGGACGGGACCATTATTTGCGAGGCGACAGCGGTGCTCCGCCCGGAAATCGTGCAGAACAGCGACGGATTGGTGGACGAACATACGGTATATTTGTCCGCGTTCCGAACGGTCGAACAATTTCAGGGGAAAGGGTATTTTTCCAAACTGTTCCGTTTCATGCTGGACGATTTGCGGCGGAAAGGATATACGAAAGCGACGCTCGGCGTAGAACCGGACGAAAAGAGGAACAAGGAAATCTACGCCCATTACGGCTTTACCGAATTCCTGAAATCCGGCAGGGAACGGTATCCCGACGGGACCGAAATCGAAGTGGAATACTACGGAAAAACGCTGGAATGACGCCCCGCGCGGTTCCGTTCGACGCGAAAAACGCAATCTTTTCAAATGGTTTCGACCTTGATGAGGTTGGTGTTGCCGGAAAGCCCGTTGGTCACGCCGCCGGTGATGACGATGCGCTCCCCTTTTTCGAGCCGGAACTGCTGTTTCGCGAGGTTCTTCGCCGTGTAGAACAGCACGTCGGTGGATTCGAACAGCGGGCTGAGCACCGGCAGGACGCCCCACGAGAGCGCAAGTTTGCGCCATGTCTTTTCGTCGGTCGTCATGCCCATGATGTCCACCGGACAGCGGAAACGCGACACCATACGCGCCGTCCGACCGGACAGCGTGCAGACCACGATTGCCCGCGCGCCGATGTCAATTGCCATGCCGCAAGTCGCGTGGGAAATCGCGTCCGCCGTGCTACGGATACGGAATCCGCTCGACGCGAAACGCTTGGCGTAATGGATACTCTGCTCCGTCCGCTCGGCGATACGGGACATGACCTCGACGCAAAGCGCCGGGTGTTCGCCCGCCGCCGTTTCGCCGGAAAGCATGATGGCGCTTGAGCCGTCGTAGACCGCGTTCGCCACATCGGAAATCTCGGCGCGGGTCGGGCGGATATTGTGAATCATGGATTCCAGCATTTCCGTTGCCGTGATGACCCGCTTGCCGAGCATACGGCAGGTCGTAATCAGGGATTTTTGAATCGCGGGCAGTTCCTCAAACGGTATCTCCACGCCCATGTCGCCCCGCCCAATCATGATTCCGTCGCAAGCCTCGCAAATGGACTCGATTTCGTCGACGCCGGACTGGTTCTCGATTTTCGCGATGAGTTCGATTTCCTTGTCCCCGCCGCCGTTCGCGTCGAGGAACGCCTGCACGTCGAGCAGGTCCTGCTTGCGGGAAACGAAGGAGCAGGCGATGAAATCCACGTCGTTGCGGATACCGAAAAGCAAATCCTCCCGGTCCTGCTCGCTCAGGTACGGCTGACACAGCACCTTGCCGGGGAAACTCATGCTCTTGCGGTCGGAAAGTTCGCCGCCGGTCAGGACGCGGGTGCGAATCTCCGTCCCTTCGACGGATTCCACCTCGAACGCGAGCAACCCGTTGTTGAGCAGGATACGGTCGCCGGGGGAAAGTTCGTCGGCAAGCCCCGCGTAACTGACCGAAACGCGGCGCTCGTCGCCGACGACGTCCTCGGTCGTGAAGGTGAACGGGTCGCCGTCGCGCAAGGTGATTTTCCCGTCCCGGAACGTGCGGATACGGTACTCCGGTCCTTTCGTGTCGAGCAGAATGGCGACGGGGACGCCCAGTTCGTCGCGGACGCGCTTGATACGGTCGACGCGAAGTTGGTGTTCGGCGTGGGTGCCGTGGGAAAAGTTCAAACGGGCGACGTTCATACCGGCGAGGCAGAGTTTTCGGAGCATCTCCTCGCTGTCGGACGCCGGTCCGATGGTGCAGACGATTTTGGTTTTTCGCAAAACGATTCTTCCTTTCCGGGAATACGGATTTCCTGTCTTTTCAAAAACAGTATAGCACGAAAGCGCCCGTTTTGCAAGGAAAAACGGGATTTTTTTACAAAAGCCGCAACAGTTTGCACTGCTCCAGCCCAGCGCTCCAGAACCGCCCGACCGGGACGCCCCCGACCTGACAGACGATGCTCGCGTTCATCGCCCCGTGACCGACGAGCAGGACGTCCTTCCCCTGCTCCTGCAACGGGAAAACCGCCTGCCGCAGGAATTCCCCCGTCCGCTCGTACAGCGCCGAAAGGCTTTCCGCCCCGCCGTCCGGTCGGTAGTTTTCCGGGTCGCGGAACAGCACGCGTATCGGGCAGTCGGGGGGCATGGTGCCGTTTTCCATGCCCTCATAGACGCCGAACCCCATTTCGGTAAGCCTGTCGTCCGTCAGGATTGGGACGTCCCTGCCGCGCAAAAAAATCTCCGCCGTTTCCTTCGCGCGGCGGAGCGGAGAGCAAAAGCAGACGTCGAAATGCGTTTCCGCGTAGGTTTTCGCCGCCTGTTCCGCCATGGCGCGCCCGTCCGCGTTGAGCGGGACGTCCGTCCGCCCCTGCAGTTTTCCTTTGTC
>CANQTR010000013.1 GCA_947626805.1 uncultured Clostridia bacterium | reverse complement strand
ACCTCGGAAATATGCGCGAGCGTCGCGAGGAACGACGAACCGACCGACCCGCGCGAACCGACGTAGTAGCCGTGCTCCTCCGAATTCCGCACCAGATTCCGCGCGATGATGTAGAGCACCGCGTACCCGTTCTTGACGACGGAATTGAGTTCCCTGTCCATGCGGTTCTGCACGACCTCCGGGAGCACGTCGCCGTACATCTTGTGCGCCGTGTCGTGGCAGGTGCGAATCAAGTCCTCCTCCGCGCCGGGAATGCTCGGCGTATACTGCCCCTCCGGTATCGGTCGGAGCCGTTCGATGCTTTCGGCGATTTTTCGCGGATTTTCGACGACGACCTCGTGCGCCTTTTCCGGTCCGAGGAAGGAGAACGCGTCAAGCATCTCCCCGGTCGTCTTGAAAAACAGTTTCGTTTCCCGCCCGCCGTCGTTGAATTTCTGCCCGATCAGCAGAATCTGCCGGTACAGTTCGTCCTCCGGGTCGAGGAAATGCACGTCCCCGGTCGCGCAGACCGGTTTGCCCAGCTTTTCGGCGACCCGCAGGATGGTCCGGTCGTTCTCCCGCAATTGCTCGCGCGCCTTTTCCGGGTCGGTTCCCAGCTTTCCCTCCTCGAACAGGAACCAGTTGTTGGTCCACGGCTGGATTTCCAGATAATCGTACAGTTCCGCGATTTTGCAGAGTTCCTCGAACGTCTTTCCCTCCAGCACCGCCTGATACAGCTCCCCCGCGACGCAGGCGGAACCGAGGATAAGCCCCTCCCGGTGCTCCTCCAGCACGGTTTTCGGGATACGGGGATTGGTTCGGAAATAGTTGAGGTAGGATTCCGAAACGATTTTATACAGGTTTTTCAGCCCCGTCTGATTCTTCGTCAGCAGGACGATGTGGTAGGACCTCAGCCGTTTCGGGTCGCAGTTTTCCGCCATCGCGGCGACCATCTCGTCGGTCGTGTGTATCCCGTTCTGTTCGAGTTTGCGGACCATACAGCCGAAAATGCGGGCGAGCATTTCGGTGTCGGCGTCCGCCCGGTGATGATTGAAGTCGCCGAGCTTGTAGTAGCGCGCCAAAACGTCGAGGCGGTGCCTCTGCAGTTCGGCGTTGATATAGCGGGAAAGCGCGAGCGTGTCGAGGGACGGGTTCGGGAACGGAATCCCGAAATCCAGCGCCGCCTTGCGGATGAACGAGCAGTCGAACGAGGCGTTGTGCGCGACGAGCATCTGCCCGTCGGCAAATTCCAGAAACGCCCGGACCGCCGCCTCCCGCGTCGGGGCGTCCGCGACCATCTCGTCCGTGATGCCGGTTTTCTCGGTAATCTCCGCCGGAATCGGCATTTCCGGGTTGACGTAGGTCGAAAAGCTGTCGAGCTGTTTGCCGCCCTGCCAGCGAATCGCGCCGATTTGCGTGATCCCGCAGGTTTGCGCCGAAAGCCCGGTCGTTTCGATATCGAAAATGACGAACGGGTCCTTGCCGAAGTCCTTGTTGTCCTTCTTTTCGGTGTAGGAGAACACCGCCCGCGCGGTGTCGTCGACCAGATACCCCTCCATGCCGTAAATCGGCTTGACGTCCGGGTTCTTTTTGGCCGCTTTCATGATTTCCGGGAACGCCTGCAGGTTGCCGTGGTCGGTGACGGCGACGGCGGGACAGCCCCACTCCTGACAGCGCTTCATCAGCGCCGCCGGGTCGGTCAGAGCGTCCATAGCGGACATATTGGTGTGGCAATGCAGTTCCACGCGCGGTTCCGGGTGCGTTTCCTTGCGGAAAATCGCCCCGACCGTCGCCATCGCGTTCGCGCGGACCACGATTTCCTTGTCGTAGTCCGAAAAATCCGCGAACCCCTCGACGAGGACGTACGCCGGCGCCTTCGGGAACGGCGTCCCTTTCGGCGCCTGAAAACGGAGCATGACGGAGCCTTCCCCGTCCGTGACATACATGCGGAAACTGTTCTTTTCCCGCTCGTAATTCTCCTTTTCTTCCCATTCGAACAGTTTTCCGGCGAACGCGACGTAGCTTTTCGGCTGGATACACCGAATCGGAATGAGTTCCAAGCGGTTCTTCAGCGTCCGGTAGCAGGGTTGCGGGTCGGTGATGTCGAACAGCATACGCCCCGCGTGCAGCAGGGTACGCCCGTCGGCGGTCTGCTCGACGGTCGCGCGGCTGTCCGGAATCGGGTCGAGCGCCATGCTGTGATTCCGGTCGGCGGCGTCCGCCCGCGCCTGCACTTCCTCCGCGTCGTATGCGGCGCTCGCGGCGAGAAGCAGTTCCCGCATGCCCGGCGGCTCGTACAGCGCCGGGTCGACCTCCCCGCCGACGATACAAACCTCGACGTTCAACCCGAACTGCTCGCGGATACAGGTCTCCAAAAACCCTTTCGACCCGCTCCGCTCCACGCAGGACGGGCTCACCCCGTTCCGCAGCCGAATCTCCAGAGACATCTCGTCCCGGTCAAAACGGCTCTCGCAATCCTCGAAGAAGCCGTAACTGACCCCTTCTCCGCTCCGCCGCTGTAACCAGCAAAGCAATCCCGGCACGCAGGACGCGGAAAAACATTCGGACGGGTAGGACGGCGAAACCCGCGCGCCCTTGAGCGAATAGTCCTCCAGAATGCGCTTTTCCAGCGCAATCAGCCCGCGTGGGTCCTCCGGCGCGTCGAACGAGCAGTCCACCGTCACCCAGAATTCCGCCTTGTTGACGCGGACCGAAAACGACCGCATACGCCCGACGGCGGACTCCCAGACCGGGTCCGGTTTCAGGCGGGGGAATTTCTTTTTGAATTGTTCCAAAACCTCATTGCCCATCTGTTTCCCCTTGTTCCAGCAACGCCGAAAGTTCCGCCCAGAGCGTCGGCAGGATTTCCTCCTCCGTCAGTTTCCGCACCGTCACGCCCTTGCGGAAGAGCAATCCCTCGCCCTTGCCGCAAGCGACGCCTATGTCCGCCTCCCGCGCCTCTCCCGGTCCGTTGACCGCGCACCCCATCAGCGCGACGGTCACGGTTTTCCCGGTTTTGACGTCGAGCTTGTCGATTCGTTCCTGTAATGCGTTCGCGTAGCGAATCAAATCCACTTGCGTCCGCCCGCAGGTCGGGCAGGCAATCAGATTGACGCCGCCGGACCGCCCGCACGCTTTCAGGATTTCCCGCGCCGCGCGGACCTCCTCGACCGGGTCCGCCGTCAGCGAAACGCGCACGGTGTCCCCGATTCCGTCGCACAAAAGCGACCCGATACCGACGGCGGATTTGACGCTCCCGCCGCGCAGCGTGCCGGTCTCCGTCACGCCGAGGTGCAGCGGGTAATCGCACCGCCCGGCGAGCAGCCGGTTCGCCCGAATCATGTCCGGAACGGAGGAGCACTTGACCGACAGCACCAACTTGTCCAGCCCGTACCGCTCGAACGCCGCCGCCGCTTTCAGCGCGCTTTCGCAAAGCGCCTCCGGCACGGGTCCGCCGTACTTCGCGAGCAATTCCCGCTCAAGCGACCCGCCATTGATCCCGATACGGACCGGAATGCCCTTCTTCCGGCAAAGTTCCGCGACGGCGCGCACGCCCTCTTCCGAGCCGATGTTGCCCGGATTGATGCGCAATTTCGCGACGCCCGCCTCCGCGGCGGCGAGCGCAAGACGGTAATCGAAATGGATATCCGCGACCAGCGGGACCGGCGCGTGCGCGCACAGGTACCCGACCGCCTCCGCCGCCTCCGGCGTGTTGACCGTGACCCGCACGAGATCGCACCCCGCGTCCGCGAGGGCTTTGATTTGCGCGAGCGTCGAAACGCGGTCCGCCGTCGGCGTATTCGTCATGGATTGCACGGAAACCGGCGCGTTCCCGCCGATTTTGACGCCGCCGACAACCACTTCCCGGCTTTTCCTGCGTTCCATGCGGCTCCCCCCCTCTCTTTCCCGTCAAACCAGGTTGATCAAATCCTTGAAAAAGATGAAAATCATCAGCGCGAACAGCAGAAGCATACACCCGGCGTTCAGCGCCGTTTCCACCTTTTGCGAAAGCGGTTTGCGCCGAATGGCTTCCAGCACATACAGCAGGAACCGCCCCCCGTCCAGCGCCGGGAGCGGGAGCAGGTTCGTGATAGCCAGCGAAACCGAAATTAGCGCCGTCATACTGCCCAGATTCCGCAGCGTGTCCGCCAAATCCCGGCTCTGCTCAATCGTTTCCCCGACCTGCCCGCCGATTGCGACCGGACCGCCGATTGCGTCCAGCCCGTACCGCCCGCGAATCGTGTCGACCAGCGAATCCACGGTCAGGTAGACCATACTGCACCCCTGCCAAAAACTCTCCGAAAGAATGGTCAGCGGGGTCTTTTCCCGCGCCCACACCGAAAAATCGATTTGCCCGAGCAGGATGCCTTCCGCCGTCGTCGTGCCGAACCGCACGTCCTCCAAAAGGACCTTCTGCCCATCCCGCTCGACCAGCAGGTCGACCGGCTCGGTCCCGTCCGACAGAATTGCGTAGGACAGGTCCGGGTAACAATGAATGGTTTTCCCGTTGACCTTGAGGATTTCGTCCCCTTCGCGCAAACCGCCCTCCTGCCCGCTGACGTTCCCGTCCAGAAAACGGGCGACCTGCGTGCTGCCGATAGCCGCGCTCGAACTCACGAGCACCAGCATGACGGCGAACCCAAGCAGGACGTTCATGAACGGTCCCGCCAGCACGATGAGCATTCGCTTGAACAAATGCACCTCGTTGATGGCGTTCCGCCCGATACACGCTGCCAGCGCCTCCGGGGTGCTCTCCTCGCCCGGCTCCCCAAGCATGCGGACATACCCGCCGATAGGGATGGCGCGCAGGGAAAACGTATTCACTTTTCCTTCCCAGCTCTTGATTTTCGGTCCCATGCCGATGGAAAACTCCAGAATCGCGACCTTGCACGCCCGGGCGACCAGATAGTGCCCCAGTTCGTGAATGGTGATCAGCAGCCCGAAAATCAGCAGCGTGACCAGAATCGTGACAATCAGCAAAACAATTCTTCCTTTCCGTAATGCGCTTTCCGGCGCGCTTACCGGCGACGAACGAATTCCCGCGCCTCCGCGTCGGCGTCAAAGATGTCCGAAAGCGTCGGGGACGGGCGGAAACGCGTCTTTTCCGCCGCAAGACGGACCAAATCGAACAGGTCCGTATAGCGGATTTCCCCGCGTAGGAAACGTCCGACCGCCTCCTCGTTCGCGCCGTTCATCGCGGCGGGCAGGCTGCCGCCCCTGACGGCGGCTTCCCGTGCGAACGCGAGCAGCGGGAAGTTTTCGGTGTCCGGGCGGGCGAAATGCAGTTCCCCGACGGCGAACAGGTCCAGTTCCGCCGCGGGGCAGGGCAGGCGTTCCGGGTAAGTCAGCGCGTACTGAATGCACAGCCGCATATCCGGCGCGCCCAACTGCGCGAGCACCGCGTTGTCCGCGAACTGCACCAGCGAATGTACGACGCTCTCCCGCTGCACCACCACCTCGACCTGCTCCGGGCGCACGCCGAACAAATGCACCGCCTCAATCAGTTCCAGCCCCTTGTTCATCAACGTCGAGCTGTCGACCGTGATTTTCGCGCCCATTCGCCAGTTCGGGTGCCGCAGGGCGTCCTCCGGGCGGACGGTTTCGAGGAATTGCCGGGTCTTGCCGTAAAACGGTCCGCCGGACCCGGTCAGCAGGATTTTTTTCGGCGTCCCGCCGCCCTGCAGGCATTGAAAAATCGCCGAATGCTCGCTGTCCACCGGCAGGATGCGGACGCGCTTTTCCCGCGCGCGGGACATGACGAGTTCCCCGCCCGCGACCAGCGTTTCCTTGTTCGCCAGCGCGATATGCTTGCCCGCGTCGATTGCCGCGAGCGTCGGGCGAAGTCCGAGGATCCCGGTCAGGGCGTTGAGCACGACCGGCGCGGGGTCCTCCGCCGCGAGAGCGGAAAGTTCCGTTTCGCCGGTGACGACGCGCACGTCGGTGTCGGCGAGCCGCGTTTTCAGGGACGCGTAGCGGCTTTCGTCGATGTAGACCGTTTGCGGGCGGAATTCGCGGCACTGTTCTTCCAGTTCCGCGTCCCGCTTTCCGGCGGCGAGCGCCGTGACCCGAATCCCCAGCGTCCGCGCCACGTCCAGCGCCTGCGTCCCGATAGAGCCGGTCGAACCGAGGATACAAACCGAATCCGTCATCTCACAGAAGCCCTCCCAACGAAGTCCCGCCGCACAGCGCCTGCAGGACCAGCGCGACCGGAATCGTGCTGTCGAACCGGTCCAAAACCCCGCCGTGCCCCGGAAACAGGGACCCGTAATCCTTCACGCCGAAGTGCCGCTTGAGCAGCGACGCGAACAGGTCACCGAAAATCGAAACCACCGCCAACAGCGCCGCCCCGCAAAAGACGACGAGCAGGAAAAGCGGGGAATGCCACCCGCGGACGCACCCGTAGACGACCAGCGCGACCGCGCCGGTGCCGACCACGCCGCCAATCGCCCCTTCGACCGTCTTTTTCGGCGAAATTTCCGGGCAAAGCTTGCGTTTTCCGAGGAAATACCCGGTGAAATACGCGAGCGTGTCCGCGACCCACGGAATGCACAGCGCGACCCAAAGCCGCGGTCTTGCATACGGCAGCGGAAACGCGTCGCCGCGCGTCAGCCGGCAGAGCGCCCAAAATCCGAGCGCGACGTACACCGCCATGCCGAATTGCGCCAGCAGGCGGTCGATAGGCAATCTCCGGTGCCGAACCACCGCAAAGACCAGATAGGTCAGCACCAGCGCCGCGACGCACCCCGTCGTCACGCCTTCGGAAAGCGCCGACAGGAACGAAACGGTATCGCCCGACGCACGCCCGCCGGAGAGAACCCAGCTTTCATAGAGGTTCGCCGCGAGGATTCCCCCGACGCAGAACAGCACCGTCAGCGCCGTCAGCGCCCATTCCCGGCGCAAACCGACACACCCGGCAATCTCGTACACCGCGACCGCCGCCAGCAGCGCGAATACCCCCTGCACCGCCCAGTACGGCGCGAACAGCAGGACCGGCACCAGCAACGCCAGCGCGACGACCGCCGTCAAAATTCGTTTCAGCATCGGCAACGCCTCCTTTTACGCGCCCCCGAACCGTCGGGAGCGGTTCTCGTAGGCGTGAAGCGCTTTGTAAAGTTCTTTCGGCTTGAAATCCGGCCAGCAGACGTCGGTAAAATAGTATTCCGCGTAGGCGGACTGCCAGAGCAGGAAGTTCGAAATGCGGTACTCCCCGCTCGTGCGAATGACCAAATCCGGGTCGGGGAGCCCCGCCGTATAGAGGTGCTTTTCGAGGTCCTCCGCCGTGACCGGCGCCTTCGCGCCTTCCGCGAGCAGTTCGTTGACCGCCCGGACCAGCTCCTGCCGCCCGCCGTAGGACAGGCAGACCGAAAGCTGCATGCCTGTGTTTCCCGAAAGTTCCCGCTCGCAGGCGAGCAGTTCCGTCCGTTCCTGTTCCGGGAATCGTTCGAGCTCTCCGAGCAGGGAAAGCCGGATATTCTTGCGGTGCATATCCGGCAGGAACCGCTTGATCCCCTGCCCCATGAGCCGCAAGAGCTCCTGCACCTCCGACGCGTCCCGTTTCCAGTTCTCCGTCGAAAAGGCGTACACGGTCAGGTAGGGGATTCCCAGGTCGCTGCAGGCGTCCACCAGCTCCGCGAACGTGTCCACCCCTACCTTATGCCCCGCGGTACGGGGCAGCAGCCGTTTCTTCGCCCAGCGGCCGTTGCCGTCCATGATGACGGCGAGGTGCGCCGGCAGACGGGTAAACTGCTCCTCCGCCATCAGAGTTCCATAATCTCCTTTTCCTTCTTCGCGACCTTCTCGTCGACCAGTTTGCAGTAGCGGTCGGTCAGGTCCTGTACCGCCTTCTCCGCCGAACGCTGTTCGTCCTCGGTCAGAATGCCGTCCTTCTTCTGCTTCTTGATTTCGTCGTTCGCCTCGCGGCGCACGTTGCGGACGGCGACCTTCGCCTCCTCGCCCAGTTTCGACGCCTTTTTCGTCAGGTCGCGGCGGTGCTCCTCGGTCAGCGGCGGGAACGGCAGACGAATGACCTTGCCGTCGTTTTGCGGCATGATACCGAGGTCGCTCGCGGCGATGGCCTTTTCGATTTCCTTGAGCATACCGCTCTCCCACGGCTGAATGATGAGCGTGCGCGGGTCCGGCGATTTGACCGTTGCGACCCCTTCGATAGCGGTCGGAACGCCGTAGTAGGGGACGGTAATCTGGTCCAGCACGCGCACAGACGCGCGTCCGACGCGAATGGAGTCGAAGTCGCGCCCCAGCACCTCCAGCGTTTTCTGCATTTTTGCCTCATGAGCACGGGTGTCGAATTTCATTTGCGTACTTCCTTTCTTTCGATAATTATGCTTCGTTTTACGGTTGAATGAGCGTGCCGACCGATTCGCCCAGCACGGCGCGGGTGATGTTCGCCGGGTCGGAAAGCCCGAACACCAGCGCGGGGATACCGTTCTCCCGCCCGATGGCGGAAGCGGTCAGGTCGATGGCCTTCAGTCCCTTCGCGAGCATCTCGTCGTAGGTCAGTTTTTCGTACTTTTTCGCGTTCGGGTTGACCGCCGGGTCGCTGTCGTAGACCCCGTCGACGTGCTTTGCGGAAAGCAGGATGTCGCATTGCAGTTCCGCGGCGCGCAACATCATGCCGGTGTCCGTCGAGAAGAACGGGTACCCGACCCCGCATGGAATCAGCACGACCTTGCCCTGTTCGAGGTATTCGCGGGCGCGGTATTGCGCGTACGGCTCGCACACCTGCTGGATTTCGAACGCGCTCATGACCCGCGCGTCCGCCCCCGCGCGGATGAGGTAATCCTGCATGGCGAGGGAATTGATGACCGTCGCGAGCATACCCATGTGGTCCCCGCGCACGCGGTCGACGGAAAGCCCGCCCTGCCGGGCACCCCGCCAGATATTGCCCGCCCCGATGACGATGCCAATCTGCACCCCCATCGCCGCGCACTTCGCCACTTCGCCGGACACGGCGCGCAGGACCCCGTCGTCCAGGATATGCCCGCTCCTGCCCTCGCCCTCTCCGGCGAGCGCCTCCCCGGACAGTTTCAGCAGGACGCGCCCGTATTTCGGCTTTGCCGTTTCTGTTTCCATCTGTATGCCCCCGTTCGGTTTTCTTTTTCATCGGTCCCGATTTTTTTCATTATAGCAAAAATCCGTCCCGAACGCAACTGTTTTTTCGGTTTCCGCGAAAATTTTCTTTTCGATGGTTCAGAAAAGCAGTTCCGTACGCAAAATCCGCGTTCCCGCCACGCGTTCGCCGAGGAACGAAACGAGGAAGGACGGATTGAGGTACGCGTCCCCGCAAGGCAGGGTACAGCAGAGTTTCACGCCGCCCTCGACGGCGGAAAACCGCTTTTCCCGAATCAGCGGGGAAATATCCACGATGGTTTCCTTGGTTTTGGTCTTTTTCAGGACCGGCATTTCCCCCTCGAACAGGGCGGAAAGCGCCTCCGGCGAAAGCGCCGTGCGGAAGGTCAACTCATACTTCGCCGCCTTGCAGACCGGCAGTTTCCGGTCGGAATAGGTCACGTTCGTGAAATGCAGACCCTCCGGCTCGACCGCACGCAGCGCCGCGAGCGTCCCCGCCTCGTCCGGGCAGTCCGCGCCTTCGTCCAGACGGAATTCCGCCACCTCGCACAGGCTCTCCTGAAACAGGGAAAGCGGCTGGGCAAAGGTCAGTTTCGGGTGCGGGTTAAACCCCTCCGAAAAGCGAATCGGCAGTCCCGAACGAATCAGCAGGCGGGTCATCGCCCGGTTCAGGTCGAGGTGGGAGATGTACTTGAGGTTCCCGGTCTTTGAGAACGACGCGAACACGTAAATCATGCCTTTTCCGTCCTTTCCGCCTGTTCTTCCCGCCATTCGTCGCAGGAACACCGCTCCCTGCAGAGCGCCGACGCCCCGCAGCCGGCGCATTTCGTGCGGCAGTCCGGCGTGGTCCGCGCCGCTTGCGCCTTGTGCCGTTCCGACAGCAGGAACTTCTTGGACACCCCGATGTCGAGGAAATCCCACGGCAGCAGTTCGTCCTCGCCGAACGTGCGGTTCGCGTAGAACGACGGGTCAATGCCGAGGTCGTCGAAAATGCCCATCCAGCGGTCGTAATCGAAGAACTCGTCCCACGCGTCGAACCGCTGTCCGCGGCGGACCGCCTCGGCGAGCGCGCGCCCCAGCCGCCGGTCCCCGCGCGCGAAGATCGCCTCCAGCCGCGACACCCGCGCGTCGTGGTACTTATAATCGATTTTCCGCGAGCGAATGCAGTCCCGCAACAGTTTCTGCCGCCGCTCGAGTTCGTCCGGCGCCGTCTGCCCCTCCCATTGAAACGGGGTAAACGGTTTCGGCACGAAACAGGACACGCTGACCGTCACGTTCACCGACCGCCCCGGACGCTTTTGGGAATAGAACAGGTCGACGATGCGCTGCGCGAGCGCCGCGATACCGGCGACGTCTTCGTCCGTTTCGCTCGGCAGACCGTTCATGAAGTACAGTTTGAGGCTGTTGCGCCCGCCGTCGAACGCCTTGCCGCAAGCGGTCAGGATCTCCTCCTCCGTGATGTTCTTGTTGATGACGTCCCGCAACCGCTGTGTCCCCGCTTCGGGCGCGAAGGTCAGCCCGCTCTTGCGGACGGACATCACCTTTTCCATCAGTTCCTCGTAGAACGCGTCGATTCGCTGGGACGGCAGCGACAGGCTCACCCGCCGTTCCTCCGTCCATCGCAACAGCCGGTCGATGAGTTCCGGCAGGCGGGGATAGTCGCTGATACTGAGGGAGGTCAGGGAAAGTTCGGTATACCCGGTGTTCCGCACGGACGCGGCGGCGCAAGCGTCGAGCGTTTCGGGGGATTTGTCCCGGTACGGACGGTACACCATGCCCGCCTGACAGAACCGACACCCCCGCACGCACCCGCGGTTGACTTCCAGCACCGCGCGGTCATGCACGACCTCCAGATACGGCACCGGCGAATCGACCGGGAAATACACGTCGTCCAGATGTTCGATGATGCGCTTGCGCACGGTCGCCGGGACCCCCTCGCGGTTCGGGCGGAAACTTTCGAGCATCCCGTCCGGGCGGTAGGTCACGTCGTACAGCGACGGCACATAGAACCCCTCCAATTGCGAAATGCGGTAGAGCAGTTCCTGTTTCGGGACGCCCTCCTCCCGGCAGGTCCGCAAAAGCGCCGCCAATTCCGGCAGGGCTTCCTCGCCCTCCCCGATGGAGAACACGTCCACGAAATCCGCCAGCGGTTCCGGGTTATAGGCGCACGGACCGCCCGCGACGATGAGCGGGTATTCCTCGCCGCGCTCGGACGCGAGCAGGGGAATCCCCGCGAGGTCGAGCATATTCAGCACGTTGGTATAGCAAAGTTCGTACTGCAGGGTGAACAGCACCGCGGCGAACGACGTGAGCGGGTCGCCGGACTCCAGCGCGTAGAGCGGCAGACCGTGCGCGCGCAATTGCGCCTCCATATCCGGCCACGGAGCGTAGCAGCGCTCGCAAAACACCCCGTCCATGCGGTTGAAACACCCGACGAGGATCCGCATGCCGAGGTTGGACATCCCAATCTCATAACTGTCCGGAAAGCAGAAACACAGCCGCAAATCGACCTCCGACGGGTCCTTCCATTCGCTGTTCAGCTCCCCGCCGGTGTACCGCCCCGGCTTTTCCACGTGTTCCAGCAGGCTTGCGTATCGGTCATTCCTCACGGTTCTGCCCCTCCAGAATTTCTTTCAGATATTTCCCGGTATAACTGACCGGCGACGCGGCGACCTGTTCGGGCGTACCGGTCGCAATCACCGTGCCCCCGCCGTCGCCGCCTTCCGGTCCCATGTCGATGAGGTAGTCGGCGGTCTTGATGAGTTCGAGGTTGTGCTCGATGACCACGACGGTGTTCCCCGCGTCCACCAGCCGCTGCAGGACCGCCCGCAACTGGTCGACGTCGTAAGTGTGCAGTCCGGTGGTCGGCTCGTCGAGCACATAGAGCGTCCGACCGGTCGACGCGCGGGAAAGTTCGGTCGCCAGCTTGACGCGCTGCGCCTCGCCGCCGGAAAGCGTCGTGGACGGCTGTCCGATTTTGATATAGCCGAGCCCGACGTCCTGAAGCGTCCGAAGTTTGCGGGAAATGCTACGGTAGGCGGAGAAGAACTCCACCCCCTCGTCCACCGTCATTTCCAGAACGTCGTAAATGGATTTGCCTTTATACTTGACCTCCAGCGTTTCGCGGTTGTACCGTTTGCCCTTGCAGACGTCGCAAGTGACGTAGACGTCCGGCAGGAAGTGCATTTCGATGAGGTTGGTGCCGTCCCCCTGACAGGCTTCGCACCGCCCGCCCTTGACGTTGAAGGAGAACCGCCCCTCCTTGTACCCCCGCGCTTTCGCCTCCGGCGTCGCGGCGAATACGGCGCGAATCTCCGCGAACATCCCGGTATAGGTCGCCGGATTGGAACGCGGGGTGCGCCCGATGGGGGACTGGTCGATTTGAATGACCTTGTCGATGTGCTCGATTCCCCGCAATTCGTCGAATTTACCCGGAATCACCGTCGCCCGGCTCAATTTCCGCGCCAGCGCACGGTACAGAATCAGATTCACCAGCGACGACTTGCCGGAACCGGACACCCCGGTCACGCAAATGAACGTTCCGAGCGGGAAATCCACCGTGATGTTCTTGAGGTTGTTCTCCCTTGCCCCGACGACGGTCAGCGCGTGCCCGTTGCCCTTGCGGCGGGTCTGCGGGACCGCGATGAACCGCTTGCCGGTCAGATACTGCCCGGTCAGCGAGCGCTCGCACGCCCCGATACCCTCCGGCGGTCCGGCGTAGAGGATTTCGCCCCCGTGCACGCCCGCCATCGGTCCGACGTCGACGAGATAATCGGCGCTCCGCATGGTCTCCTCGTCGTGCTCGACGACGATGACCGTGTTGCCGAGGTCGCGCAAACGCTTGAGCGTGGCGATGAGTTTCTCGTTGTCCCGCTGGTGCAGTCCGATGCTCGGTTCGTCGAGGATATACAGCACCCCCATCAGCGACGAGCCAATCTGCGTCGCCAACCGAATCCGTTGCGCCTCCCCGCCGGAAAGCGAACCGGACTTGCGGCCGAGCGTAAGGTACTCCAGCCCGACGCTGACGAGGAACCCCAGCCGCGCGTCGATTTCCTTGCGGATCTCCGCCGCGATGGATTCCTCCGTGCGGGAAAGCCGCAACGAGTGCATGAATTCCAGCGCTTTCCCGACGGAAAGGGAGCAGAGTTCGTGGATATTCCTGTCCCCGACCGTCACCGCCAGCGCTTCCGGTCGCAGCCGCTTGCCCTTGCAGACCGGGCAGGGAATATTTTCCATGAAAGTCTCGTAATACTCGCGGATGTCCGCCGACGGGTTCTGCTCGTACCGCCGCTGAATGAGCGGAATGACCCCGTCGAACTTCGGCTCTCCGGGCGTGCGCCGGCGGTTCCCGTTGCCGTACAGCAGGACTTCCAGCCCCTCCGGGGTGTATTTTTCAATCGGCGTATGCACGTTGAACCCGTACTTTTCCCCAATCAGGTCGACGATTTGCCCGAAATAACTGCCCGGTTCGATGGATTTGAACCCGTTGCAGACGATTGCCCCGCCGAACAGGGACAGACTACGGTCCGGAATCAGCTTTTCGTCGGTCAGCACGAAATTCTCGCCCAGTCCGTTGCAGGCTTCGCACGCCCCCGCCGGATTGTTGAACGAGAACAGGCGCGGCTCCAATTCCCCGATGGAAACGCCGTGGGTCTTGCAGGCGTAATTCTGGCTGAACAGCAGTTCCTCCGGCTGTTCCCCGACCGTCACGATGAGCACCAATCCCTCGGACAGGCGGGCGGCGTTCTCGACGCTGTCGGTCAGGCGGGACTGCAAATCCTCCCCCCGCCGGACGAGGCGGTCGACGACGATTTCGATGTCGTGGCGCTGATTCTTGTCGAGCACGATACGCTCGCCGAGGTCGTACAGACTGCCGTCCACGCGCGCGCGGACGTAGCCGCTCTTGCGGGCGTCCTCAAGCACCTTGTCGTGCATGCCCTTCTTGCCGCTGACGACCGGCGCCATGACCATGAAACGGGTCCCCTCCGGCAGTTCGAGGATACGGTCGACGATCTCGTCGACGGTCTGCTGTTTGATGACCTCCCCGCAAATCGGGCAGTGCGGCACGCCGACGCGGGCGTACAGCAACCGCAGGTAGTCGTAAATCTCCGTCACGGTCCCGACCGTCGAGCGGGGGTTTTTGGAGGTGGTTTTCTGGTCGATGGAAATCGCCGGAGAAAGCCCCTCTATCGTGTCGACGTCCGGCTTGTCGAGCTGTCCGAGGAACATGCGGGCGTACGAGGAGAGCGACTGCACGAACCGGCGGTGCCCCTCCGCGTAGATGGTGTCGAACGCCAGACTGGACTTCCCCGACCCGGAAAGCCCGGTAAACACCACGAGCTTGTCCCGCGGAATGGAAACGTCGATGTTTTTGAGATTGTGGACGCGAGCGCCCCGAATAATCAACTGTGCAGATGCCATTTTGCCTTTGCCTTTTCCTTTCTATCCGCCGGACTTCCGTCCGCCGTCCCCGAGCAGTCTCCGGATACGGTCGCGCAAAGCCGCCGCCGTTTCGAAGTCCAATTCCTTTGCGGCGCGTTTCATCTCGGTCGTCAGCGTGTCGACCAGTTTCTGCCTTTGCGCCTTGGTCATCTTCCCGCCGTCCGGCGTTTCGTCGCGCAGGGTGACCGCGATGGGGGCGCGTATCTCCTTGACGATGGTTTTCGGGACGATGCCGTGTTCGCGGTTGTACGCGTCCTGAATCGAGCGCCGCCGCCGCGTTTCGGCAATCGCGTTCTGCATGGACGTCGTGCGCTGGTCCGCGTACAGGATGACCTTCCCGTTCGCGTTCCGCGCCGCCCGCCCGATGGTCTGAATCAGCGAGGTCTCGTTGCGCAGGAACCCTTCCTTGTCCGCGTCGAGAATCGCCACGAGCGAGACTTCCGGCAAATCCAGCCCCTCCCGCAGCAGGTTGACCCCGACCAGCGCGTCGAACTCCCCTTCGCGGAGCCCGCGCAAAATGTCCATGCGCTCCATGGTGTCGATATCATAGTGCATATACCGCGACTTGATGTTGTTCTTGAGGAAATATTCGCTCAAATCCTCCGCCATTTTGCGGGTCAGCGTTGTCACCAGCACGCGCTCCCCGCGTTCGGCGCGGACGCGAATCTCGCCGGCGAGGTCGTCGATTTGTCCCTCGGTCGGGCGCACTTCGACCTCCGGGTCGAGCAATCCCGTCGGGCGAATGATTTGCTCGACCACTTGCGTCGAAATGCCCTTCTCGTATTCGTTGGGCGTGGCGGAGAAGAAAATGGTCTGCCCGCGCAAGCGGTTGAATTCGTCGTACTTCAGCGGGCGGTTATCAAACGCGGACGGCAGGCGGAACCCGTAGTCCACGAGGTTCTTCTTGCGCGCGTAGTCCCCGCCGGACATGCCCCGCACCTGTGGGAGCGTCGCGTGGGACTCGTCCACCAGAAACAGGAAATCCTTCGGGAAAAAGTCGAACAGCGTATAGGGGCGACTGCCCGGCGCCCGCCCGGCGAGCACCCGCGAGTAGTTCTCTACCCCGCTGCAAAAGCCGATTTCCCGCAGCTGCTCGACGTCGAACAGCACCCGTTCCTTGATACGTTGCGCCTCGATGAACCGTTCCTGCTTCTCGAAAAACGCGATTCGCTCGTTGAGCTCGTCGAGAATCTCCTGAATCGCCTTTTCCCGCCGCGCGTCGCTGGTGACGTAGTGGGAAGCCGGGTAAATCGGGGCGTAGGTCAGCCGGGCGACCGCCTCCCCCGTGACCGTGTTGATGACGCTGATGCGGTCTATCTCGTCCCCGAAAAATTCCACCCGCAAGGCGTCCGTGTCCGTGTTGGCGGGGAAAATTTCCAGCACGTCCCCCCGCACCCGGAACCGGTCGCGCTGAAAATCGATGTCGCTCCGCGTGTACTGCATGGAGACCAGACGACGAATCACCTCGTCCCGCGAAATCGCCAGCCCCGGTCGGAGCGAAAGCAACTGCCGACGGTACTCCTCCGGGTCGCCGATGGAGTAAATGCAGGAAACGGACGCGACGACGATGACGTCCCGCCGCTCGAGCAGGGAACTGGTCGCGGAATGGCGCATTTTGTCAATTTCGTCGTTGACGGCGCTGTCCTTCTCGATGTAGATGTCCTTGCCGGGCACATACGCCTCCGGCTGGTAGTAATCGTAATAGGAAACGAAGAATTCTACCGCGTTGTGCGGGAAAAACTCCCGGAATTCCGAGCAGAGCTGTGCGGCAAGGGTCTTGTTGTGCGCCAAAACCAGCGTCGGTCGGTTGACGTTTGCGATGATGTTCGCCATGGTAAACGTCTTGCCGGAACCGGTCACGCCCATCAGCGTCTGGTTCCTGTCCCCGCGCAAAACGCCTTCCGTCAGCCTTGCAATCGCTTGCGGCTGGTCGCCGGTCGGCTTGTACGACGAAACCAGTTCAAAACGGTCCATAAGCGGCGCCCTCCCCGTCCGAGTTTTCCCGTAGTGTATATATCAGTATATTATAACACATTCCGAAACAAAAAGAAAGGGGTTCTCCCGAATTTTTCCCCTTTCCGCGCAAAAATCTTGTGGCCATCTTTTGGAAGTCCCCCGCGTCCGTCAAAAACGAACGTCCATTCCTTCGACGCTCCGCCTATCTGCTTCAAAACTTCAATAAATTATATCGTCACGCTTTTCTCACCGGCACGGATATGGCGGCGCTAACGCTCCCCGTACCGCAAAAATTGCCCCTTGACAAGGGCGGGAAAAAGCGATATATTGGAACGAATAGGACGTTTTTGAAACGGAGGGCGTGCGCATGAAAAAGAGAATGATTCTTGCGCTGGTGCTGGTATTTGCGCTTTTGTGCTTGGCGTGTTCGCACGACGCGGACGATGGGACCTCGGAATCGAGCCTTACGAGTGAGCAGAGCGCGACCTCGGAATCGAGCGCGTCGCCGAGCATATCGAGCGCCGATGGCACGACGAGCGCGGACGGAACGTCCGGCGAAACGTCCACGGAAAGCAACACGTTGAGCGACACGTCCGGCACGACGACGAGCGCCGAAAGTACGTCGAGCGACACGTCCACCGGGACAGAATCGAGCGCGACGAGTTCGGACACGTCCACGTCGAGCAAACCCGCTGAAAACAGCGAGAGTAGCAAGCCCACCGAAGGTAGCGAGAACAGCAAACCGAGTGAGAACAGCGATACGTCCAGCGGTTCGGGCAATCCGTCGCAAACAGCGCACACGCACAACTACAAAACGACGGTCGTGAAACCTACCTGCACCGAAAACGGCTATACCCTTCACAAGTGTTCCTGTGGCGACAGCTACACGGACAGCGAAATTCCCGCGACGGGACACAAACTGAATCCCAACTCATATGGAGTTAAAGAACCCCCAACGTATACCACTCCCCCTGTATATGAACGTACTTGCATCTATTGCAATCAATGGTTTGTTGACCCTGATTATGAAACGGGCTGGGAACCGGCTATGACCGGGACCGAAGAAGACCTCGCGCTGGTCCGGGAACGGTTCAAAAAGGTGAAAGGTGAATACCCGGAAGGGACAAAATGGGATAGCAGTTGCAAATACTCGTCTGTTGCGTTTGGAATGAACGGTTCTGAATGTGCCGGATTTGCACTTCTTACTTCCGATTATCTCTTTGGAACATATTGGAATGGCAGACATTCCGATGTTGTATATGATAACTTACTTCCCGGCGATATTGTCCACATCGCAAAGGAATATAACGGTGGACAAACCGGGCATTGGGTAGTCATCATGGAAGTGTTTGACGACCATGTGACTGTTGTAGAAGGAAACTATGGCGGGACCGTTCATTGGGGCAGAAATATCAATCGCGAGGCAATTGAACATGGCGATGAACTGCTCACCCGCTACAATCCGCCGCCAAGGCTTAAGTAAGCCACATACAATTCAATATCATACAACAAAAAGGATTTGATACCCGCGCAAAATCAAATCCTTTTTCTTATGCCTTTCGGCAGGAAGGAGGAAAAATAAGTGGCGCTTTTGTTCCTCAAATCGACCGCATACACCGTTTACTGTGCCGAATGCCAGAAGTCCGACTATATTTGTACCGACGACGACGCATATCGCCCGGACGACACACCGGGACGATTTTTCCGAAGGATGGGTTGGCGTGAGTGCGAGGGTCGAACACTTTGCCCAAAATGCGCCGCGCAATGGAAAAACAAAAAACGAAACAAATATTACGCACAAATCGATTCAATCCACGCACCCCGCGAGGGGTACGACACGGCTACGCCATCAAAAGCGTCGAGTTCACGATCAAATTTCAATCCACGCACCCCGCGAGGGGTGCGACTTTTTCGAGCGATGAGGAGATGGCGCGTGCTGTTATTTCAATCCACGCACCTCGCGAGGGGTGCGACCCCGCCGCGCCGCCATGTACAGCGGCGCAAAAACGATTTCAATCCACGCACCCCGCGAGGGGTGCGACGTGAAGTGTCCGCCGGAGTCCACGCAGGTGATAGATTTCAATCCACGCACCCCGCGAGGGGTGCGACGAGGAAAAGACATGGAAAATTGCGACGCTTGTACAAAATTTCAATCCACGCACCCCGCGAGGGGTGCGACGAGTTGTGGGTATTTAAGGACCTGTGCAAGCGCATATTTCAATCCACGCACCCCGCGAGGGGTGCGACCGTATACGTTTGTCAAGACCGTCCCACTGCTGTGTATTTCAATCCACGCACCCCGCGAGGGGTGCGACTGATAAGGCTCTTTAAGATACCGACGCCAGAGACAAATTTCAATCCACGCACCCCGCGAGGGGTGCGACTAGGCGAAAGCAACGACAATTACAGCACCACAAATATTTCAATCCACGCACCCCGCGAGGGGTGCGACTTGATAAGGCTCTTAAAGATACCGACGCCAGAGACAAATTTCAATCCACGCACCCCGCGAGGGGTGCGACTCTGATTCGCAAGCCTTATCACTTTTGGCTGATATAATTTCAATCCACGCACCCCGCGAGGGGTGCGACTTATAATCCCTGACCCCAAAAAGTCGGATAGCGAATTTCAATCCACGCACCCCGCGAGGGGTGCGACCCCGTGCGGCGGCCAAAGTTCCTTCGCGAGGTAACATTTCAATCCACGCACCCCGCGAGGGGTGCGACGCTCATCCTTAATAGCCTTTGATAAGGCTCTTAAATTTCAATCCACGCACCCCGCGAGGGGTGCGACAATCAGACCGGACGTATCATGTATACGATATTCGATTTCAATCCACGCACCCCGCGAGGGGTGCGACGGACGGTAACGCCGAGCCGATTTGACAATACCTATTTCAATCCACGCACCCCGCGAGGGGTGCGACGTCTAATGCAGATATTGCCGCCGCTGGCGGCGTTATATTTCAATCCACGCACCCCGCGAGGGGTGCGACGTGACAACTGCTATTGGCATTGTCGGCGATGTCATCATTTCAATCCACGCACCCCGCGAGGGGTGCGACAAGCGGGTAGCATAAGACTACCCGCCACGAGCAATTTCAATCCACGCACCCCGCGAGGGGTGCGACGTTATATTTTATCCATGACACGTGGGAGTGTGAACAGATTTCAATCCACGCACCCCGCGAGGGGTGCGACATATCTTGTATATGTTGCACGACACATACGAGTGTATTTCAATCCACGCACCCCGCGAGGGGTGCGACACAGTTCAATAACGTCTACAAACAGACAATCGTATTTCAATCCACGCACCCCGCGAGGGGTGCGACATTTCCTCATCAGCGTTCGGAGCAATTGAGAAGTATTTCAATCCACGCACCCCGCGAGGGGTGCGACGAAAATACGCACGAAATTAATTAGCATGTCCATATTTCAATCCACGCACCCCGCGAGGGGTGCGACCCATCAATAGAGGCGGTGGCAGATTGAGCCGAGATTTCAATCCACGCACCCCGCGAGGGGTGCGACTTTGAAGGATAACCTTGGATACTTGGTCTTTCAAATTTCAATCCACGCACCCCGCGAGGGGTGCGACAGCAAATCTGCACAAACTTCAACTAAAAATCCATGCAAATTTGCGCAAAAAGACAAATTTCAAATTCCAAACACACATTTTTTACCCAAAATAAATTCTAAACAGGCAATTTCCCTCCTTTTTTCGGTGCGAACCGTCGGCGTTTTTCTGTCCGCTTCCCCTTCGCGCCGGCTACACCAGCAAAAGCCCCTCCGGCTCATAGGTCGGTTTTGCGCCAAAATGTTCAATCTTGTTTTGATACCGGTCCCCCAGATAATAGAACCGCAAACTGTCCTTTTCCGAATCGATTGCCGCAAACAGTTTCGCCTGCAACAGCTTGCATTGCGACGGGTCCAGCAGACATTCAAACACGGAATTCTGCACGCGCTGCCCGTAATCCACGCACAGCTTTGCCACGCGGCGCAAGCGTTTCCGCCCGGCGGCGTCCTCCGTATTCACGTCATACGTAATCAAAACCAGCATACTTTCCCCCTCATTTCCACAGAAACGGCGGATACGATTCCAAGTCGCCGCGAAGGTGCCGCGCCAGCAAGAGCGCCTGCACATACGGAACCAAGCCCCACGCCATTTTCTCCTTCAGGTAGGGGTGCGTGAGCGGTTCCGCCATGCGCTTTTGCCAAGCGGAAAGGAACCCTTTTCGCCCCTCGTCGGTGAGCCACACCGCCCCGCTCGGCTGAACGTCAAAATGCTCCGCGCGGACGACCCGCTCGTTGACAAGGGAAATCACGAATCGGTCTGCCAACACCGGGCGCAACTCCTCCATCAAATCCAACGCCAAAGAGGAGCGTCCGGGGCGGTCCCGGTGCAGATACCCGACGAAAGCGTCCAACCCGACGCTTTCCAAAGCGCCCGCGCAAGCGCCGGCAAGCAGCGTATACGCGAACGACAGGAGCGCGTTGACCGCGTCCGTCGGCGGTCGACGGGAGCGACCGGTGAAGGAAAACGTTTCCCGCTGATTCAGAATCAAACCGTCAAACGCCCCGAAATAGACGGCGGCGGTCTGCCCCTCCAGCCCCCGCAAGGCATCCAAATCGTCCGTTTCCAGAATCGCCGGAAGGGCGGACGCCAACGCCGACGAAGCCCGGCGCAACGCCTCGACATCCACCCGCAACGCGTGGTCCCGGCAGGTGCGCTCGACGCTCCGGCGACCGTTATACACCTTGCCGAAGATGAAATTCCGGGCTATCCGGCAACTTTGCGCCTCGTCGTCCGCGATTCGGTATTGCGTGCGCCGCAACAGGACGTTTCCCGGATTTTCCCCGGAGACCCTCGCCAAAAATTTCCCCTTCGGGGTCAGAAAACACAGATTCACCCCGTCCCTCGCGCATTTCCCCATCAGCGCGGGGCTCGCGCCCTTGTAGGAAAAGCACAGGATATTCTCCAGCGTATGCAACGGGAACTGCCCCCGTTTCTCCTCCCCGGAAAGCACGGTCACGGTTTCGCCCTCCAGCGCGAGGTAACTGTCCTCGCTGAGAACGAACAGCGTGTTGAGAAGTTTCCTCACGATTCGTCCTCCTTTCCCGGCAGGTGCTCGCGCAAGTAAGCGCTCGGCGACTGTCTTTTCGCCAGTTGCGGCAGGCACAGTTCTTTCAGGGAACAGGCGGAACAGCCCTTCCCGGGCGTCGCGCGCGGGGTGTACCCTCTCGCGGAAAGCGCCCGCATTTCGGTCACCGCCGCCTCCACCCGTTCGCGCAAGGCGGCGTCCAGCGAAACCTTCGTCCGCCGCCTCGGTTCGCCGTAAAACAGGCTCCCCTCCGGGATTGCGCACAAAAGCATCTCCTCCAAACACATCGCTTGCGCGCAAAGTTGCAGTTCGTCCGCGTCCCCCGGTTTGGGACTGCCCCGCTTGTATTCCACCGGATAGGGGCGCCATTTCCCGTCCCTGCCGTGCAGGGTCACGCCGGAGGGGTCCTTTCGGAACTCCACCACGTCGCAAACGCCCTGGATTTGCAACCGGCGGGAAGCCACCCGAAGACCGCGAACGATGACCGTATCGCCGCGACTCTCGGTCAACTGTTCCGAATGCGCGCGCTGATGAAGCAGGTCCCCCTCGACGGTGCGCAAATTCTCCGCCCACTGCCGCTCGATATGAATGAGCGCCCACTGTCGGCGGCAGAACGCGAAGTGCTGTATTCCGGACAGGGCGAGGTACTCGTCCTCCGGCAAATCGGTCACCCCATGCGCGTGCAGGTGACGCCCGCGGGCAGGGCGGACGTATCCACGGAAACCGCGTAATCGCTGTACGCGCGCGGACTGACGACGCCGTCCTTCAGCTTCGCGGAAACCGTTTCAAACAGTTTCCACGCCGGCGCGCACCCCAGTTCGGAATCGTGCCGGAAAACGATCAGCTCGCGGACCGCCATTTTGCCCCGCGCGGCGGAACGGTCGTTCTCGAACAGGTTCAGGATAGCCTCCCAGAGCAGTTCGAGGTCCGCCTCGCCGAATCCGGTGACTTTCCGCGCAAGATTGGCGGAAACATATCCTTCGACCCGGTAGAGCGCGTAGGGAATGATGTACTTGCGCCCCATTTCCGTGCCCTTCTTCTCCGCGTCCGCCTCGGTGGTGATCGCGACGCGGGTGATAGTGACCTCTTGCGGAACGACGGGATCGATACTACGGGCAAAACCCAACTGCACCGGACCGCGAATCTGCCCGCAATTGAGGTTGCCCTTGACCATCGTCGTCATAACGGCGCCGAACGTGCGAACGTCATAGAAATTCCTACACATGAAGTCCCGCACCCGGGAATCCACGTCGACCCCTTTGGACTCCCGTTCCTTGACGCTCTTTTTCAGCTCCTCCGGTTTCATCGTGGCGGCGTCGTCGATTCCGACATACGCGTACCCCTCGTTGTCGCTCGCGTTCAGCGGCACGCCTTCCTTAATATAAATGCGATACCCGGGTTCGCCCTCGCGGACCGTTTCCACATAGTTGCGAATCTTCCGTTTCAGGCACACGTCGGTGACAAGCCCGTGACCGGTCTCCGGGTCCGTGCGCGGCAGGTTGCCCGCGTCGGGGTCACCGTTCGGGTTCCCGTTCTCCACGTCGAAAAGGACAACAAATTCATAGCGGTTCTTGATGGGTTCAGACATTTTCACTCTCTCCTTTGTCTTTCTTTTCATAGAATTTTTGTACCTGGTGATAGTACCCCAGATGGAACGCGCTCTGCTCGGCTAAGGACAACCGGGCGGGCAGGGTTTCCCGGATACGGCACATCAGCTCGCCAATCTGTTTCTCGTAGTACACCCGCATCCCGCTTTCGAGTTTGCGCAGGTGGTTCTGGGACAATTTGACCAGCAACGGGAAGATGGTCTTCGGGGTGGCGCTTGCGCTGTTGAAATACTTGTCCTTGACGGTCGCGTTGATACCGGGATTCGCGGTCGTCTGCACCCGTTCCAGCACGGCGAACAGCCGTCCGAGAACGTAGGGGGGATACGCGCTTTGTTCGTTGAGTTCCACAGTGAAAACCTCCTCTGGGATATGTTCGTTTTTGTTTTTCAAGAAATACGCCTTCAGAATGGCGGCTTTCCCGTAGGAAACGTCCCGCTCGGCGCGGATACGGAGCGCCGTCTGTTCCAGCAGGGACGCGGGATAGGGGCGGTCGGACAGGATAGCCCGCAAAACCGCGCCCGCCATGGGCGGGGACGCCTTTTTGTCGCGGCTGTTCGGGTTGACCGTTTCCCCCAGCAGTTTCCACAGCGGGAGCGCCCCGTTTCCGACATACGCCGGTTTCACAACGGACAGCCTTTCGGAATGGGCGCACACGTTCGAAAGCAGTTTGCCGAACGTGTCGCGTAAAAAGAACCGCACGCTCAGCCGCCCCGCATTCGGCGCAAGACCCAGCACATAAAAGCGATTCTCCGGACGCAGCGGGACGCCGTTCACGTCCACCGGGTTCCCGCCCGCAAGCGCGTGAATCGCCCGCCGGAGGTCCTCGTCGGAGACAGCCTCCGATTCGCCGCCGAACATCGCGCAATAGAACACGTCGCGGCAAAGGGATTCCGCGTCCTCCGCCCAAAAAACCACGGCGGTGTCGCCGATGTACTGCAGGTGCTCCCGGTCGTCAATCAGTTGCTTGAGGACGGCGCCGTATTTGAAAGCGGCCTCCTCCGAAACGGGCGCGTTTTGCCCCTGCCCGCTTTCCTTGCCCTCATGCCCGTAGGATTCGAACGCCGAAGCGTTGAAGGACACGAGGGACGCCCCGCTCGATTGCGCGTCCCGAATCCCCTTGATGCCGGGGTGCAGTCTTGCGATAGGGGCGCGTTTGCCGGTCACAAGGCACCGCCCGATCACCGACCCGGCGGAGCGTTCGGCGCGGTAGGCGTCCCAGGCGTCCCGCACGGCGGGGTCCTCCTGAACGTACCTTCCGCCGAACGAAAAAACCAGGTTCGCCCCCTTCAGAATGTCCTCCAGATAGGGTCGAAGGATGGGATTTCCCGCGACCTCCGCCGGACGCCAGCCGTCAAAGAAGGCGCATACCGCCTTCGCGGCGGGGCTTTCCGCCGGTTCCAGTATCTGCCGGTGCAGGACCCGCGCGGACTCGAAACACTTCGCCGTCCGTTCGGGCTTGCCCTTGCCGTCGACCCCCAAAAAGTAGGAGCCGTTATCGCAAAGGAAATTGGCGGCGACCCCGGAAGTTTTCTTCACCTGTTCCGGCACCCGAAGCCGTTGCGGGCTCTCCTTTCCGCCGTTCCCCGTCCCGAATTTCAGCGGGCGCACCCCGCACAGCGCCCCCTGCCCGTCAAGTTCCAGCGCGAAGGACACGTTTGCGATATCCCAGCCGGGCGGCGTGACCTCCCCGCGGCGGACCAGCGCGTCGTAATAGTCGCAAAGCGCCTGCAGAATCATCGCAAAATCTCCTTTCCGGCGACTTCCAGCACCCCGTTCGTCAGTTCCGCCAGGAAAAACATCGGCTGGATGTTGCGGGGGTCGGAAAAGTCCATGTCATAGAGCATCAGCCCAAGGGAACGGGTCTCCGGGACGGTCGGCACTGCCCCGCCCCGCCACGCGCGGAACTGTGCGGGGAACTCCCGACAGCCGAAACAGGGCTGGTGATAGCACTGCCCCCGCGCAAGTCTCCGGCGGGCGATGTCGATGAATTTTCCTTCGTTGTCGGAGGGATTCGCCTTTTCGGTGAGGGTAAAATGGGCGTCGATGACGTACCGAACGTCGGTCAGGACCATGGACGCCCGCTGCTGAATACTTTCGCCGGCGTAGAGGGCAAGGGGCTTGTCCCCGCCCGTCATTTTCGCCTGCACACTGCTCGCGAGAATCTTCTCCTTGACCTCGTTGCGGCGGATATTGGTGAACGCGACAGGGTTCATCACATGGATACGGTCGATGTGCCACGCCAGCCCCGGGTGCCAGTAAATCGCCTCGACCAGCCCCCGCGCAGCCGACGGCGTCATCACGTCGTAACTGACGCGCTCCACCTTCAGTTCCGGTCGGGTGAACAGCGCATAGTCCCCCCACACCTCTACCTGAATGCCTTGTTGCATGGTTCGTCGTCACTTCCTTTACAAATTTTTCTTTTCACGCAAAAATCCCGACGCCTTCGTCCGTCGGCGCCTCCAGTCCCGTCTGCTCGCTGTAACGCGTTTCGTCGGTCAGGATAGCCAGTTCCCGCTCCGTCACGTCCAACGCGCCGAGCGCGCGGAGCGATTCAAACTGCTTTTCGTAAAGATTCACCGTGTACTGCCCGACCTTCCGCAAAAGTTCCCGGCTCCGTTCCCCGCCGCGCAACCGTTCCGCCAGCGCTTTCGCTTCCGGCGTGCGCGGAACGAGGACGGCGCGGGCGCCCGGCGCAATCAGGTGGAATGCCTCCGCCGTTTCCGCGAACGGAAACGTAGGTCGCCCCGGAACCCGCACGCCCTCCTCGAACCGTTCCACCAGACGCAAACGGTCCACGCCGCTCCCGACGTCGTGCCGCAATTCCGTGAAGTAGCGCTCGATGCTTTCCGGCGAATCCGGGGCGTTCCCGTCCGCCAGGACGGAACGCATGACCTCCAGCGGCAGTTTCATGGCGTCCGGCAGGGTTTTCGTGTAGGCGTCGTCCGGCTGAAAGAGGTAGACCGGGCTGTCGTCGGCGTCGCGTTTGCCTTCCCGGTTGCACCGCCCCGCCGCCTGCACGACGGAATCCAGCCCCGCCTCGGCGCGGTAGACGACGGGGAAATCCACGTCCACCCCGGCTTCAATCAGACTGGTCGAAACCACCCGGCAGGGGAGGTTTTCCCGCGAGGCAAGCCGCCCGCGAATCTCCGCAAGCACCTGCCGACGGTGTTCGGGCGTCATCAGCGTGGACAGGTGGAAACTGCCCTCCCGTTCCAGCAGCCGGAAAACCGCCTGCGCCTGTTTGCGGGTGCCGACGACGCAAAGGACCTGCTCGTGCGCGTTGAGCCGCTCCGCGAGCGCCTCGTCCGACAGCATACCCAGCCGCTCGTAGCGCACGCGCCGAAAGCATTGCGCGGGCAGCGCCGGCGCGATTTCCCGCAAGGCGAGTTCCGGAGAAATCGCCTGAAACAGCGGACCGAGCGCGGGCTGTGTGGCGGTGCAGAGGACGCAGGACGCGCCGTAATTGACGGTCAGCTCCGCGATAGCCCGGACGCACGGCAACAGATACGGCAATGGAAGGGTCTGCGCCTCGTCAAAGAGCAGGACGCTGTCGGCAAGATTGTGCAGTTTTCGGCATTTGGAGGGCTTATTCGCAAACAGCGACTCGAAAAACTGCACCGCCGTCGTCACCACCACCGGCATATCCCAGTTTTCGGATGCCAGTTTCTTGCGCTCCTTTTCCGGGTCGCGCGCGCCGCTTTCGTCGTCGTCCCAATCCACGTTCGCGTGGTGTTCCAGCACGGATTCGTCCCCCAAGATGTCCCGAAAAACGTCCGCCGTCTGCTCGATGATACCGGTATAGGGAATGACGTAAACGACGCGTCTTTTCCCCCGCGCGATTGCGTGGCGCAGCGCGAACGTCAGCGAGGAAACGGTCTTTCCGCCGCCGGTCGGGACGGTCAGGGTGAACAGACCGGGCGAAAGGGTCTGCCCCGCCTCCCCGCAAGCGCGGCGAATGTCGTTCCGCACGCGTCCGAGAGCGGTCCGCGGCGCGCCCCAACGGTCCGCCGCATAGGTTTCCAACCGTGTAAGCAGTTCCTCCATGGAAACCGAACCGCCCCGGGGCGGCGGCGACCCGCGCATGAAGGTCTCGGTATCCAAAAAATCCGCGTCCACGAGGCAGGAAAACAGCATACGAACCCAGAACGACAGGGTGAATCCGCCCCGCCCCAGAATTCGCGGCGCGCGAGCGTTGACGCGCTCCAGCCGGATTTCTTTCGCGAAGTCCCCGTACGGCTCCACCGGCCGCTTGAGCCGCCCGCTGAGCGTGGGAAAGGACGCGAGGTCCGTGCTGCTTCCGCCGTCCGGCAGTCCGCCGTGATGTCCGGCGACGCAATACGCGGCAAGCCGCCCGAACACGCGGTCGATTTCCTGCGCCCCCGCGGTGGAATGGTCCACGGACAAATCCGCGCCCCGAATGCGGCGCTGAAACGCCTCCGAATATTTCCCCAAATCGTGGGCGAGCCCCAGTTCGCGCGCAAAGTCCGCCGCGCCGAAGGGTTTCGCAAAAAGCGCCGCGAGCGCGGCGGTCCCGTTCAGGTGCGCCTGCAGGGACTGCTCCCGCCCGTCCTCCGCCCGGTGCGCCAAAAACATCTCCGTCCCTCCAATCCGTTTGCCGCCGACAACGGCAAACCGCTCTACGTTTCTTTTCTCTCTGATTGTAGCACATTTCATCAAAAAAGGGAACGGTTTTCGGAAAAAATTTCCGTTTTCGTACAAATTCCTATATTTTTCGTTCCGTTTCTGGGGAATTCGCTCAGTTTTGATTCCGCGAAAAATCCCCGCGCCGCGCGCCGACCGAAAAAAACAAAATCGCAATCGGAATGCCGATTGCGATTTCCTATTTTTTATATACCGCTCAAAACATCGAGCCGAGCACAGCCCCCGCGAATTCCGTCGCGGACGAAACCGAAAGCAGACCGTCCTCGCAAGACGACCGCACCTTCAGCAGGACCGCGTCTTTCCCGTCGACCGTCCCGTCGCCGTTCAGGTCGCCGCCGGACAACTGCGACACGCTCAGACGAATCGTCCCCGCCACGAACCGGCGCAACAGCACATAGTCCGCCGCGTCCAGCCGCCCGTTGCGGTTCAAATCGCCCGGTTCGACCGCCGCGCCGTCCGCCGGAAGCGGGTCCTCCAGCAGGGTCAGGGTCGGGGTCTCCCGCTCCGGTTCCCGCACGGGCGCCTGTTCGGGCGCCTGTTCGGGCTTTTGCACGGGTTCCTGCCCCGTCACCCGCGCGGGCAGTTTGATATACTTGATATACGCGTACCGTCCGCCCAGCCAGCCGGTTCGGCAGAATTCCTCCCAGGTGTAGAAATGCTCGCGGTAACGCGGCGACGCGCTCAAGCCCCCTTCGAAGGTCGTGAATCCGTCGTCCCGAACGGAAACAATCAGCAGACTGTGCCCCATATAGTCCGAGCCGTACAGGCACCCGGCGTTGCAGACGCGAAGCACCGCGCCCGGTTGCGCCGCCGACACATATTCCGCCAGATGTTCCGGCGTCAGCGTCAACTCCTGCTTAGACTTTTCCCGAAGGATGTTGTTCTCATAGAAATTGGAATCGATGTCCTCGCCCCAGATTTTCCTGTAAAACTTCGCCACATAGGACCAGCATTCGTTGTGGGACGAGGAAAAATCGCCGCACCGCACATTTATGCCGTTGACGACATACGCCTGTTCCGCCGTCACCGCCGCCCCCGAAACGGAGAGCAGAAGGACCAGCAGACCGAGCGTCGCCGCCGCCGCGCGGAGCACTTTTCGCATACGGTTTCCTCCCGTCGGATAGGATTCTCGGCAGGGCGCCTGCCGGAAAGTAGTTTCGCCGAAAAAGCCGGGTTTCAATTGCCCAACCTTTGTTATTTTAGCAAAAAATTCCGTTCCTGTCAACCCTTTTTTGCGAAAAAGAGGAAAAACCGTCGTTTTGCCTGTCCGCTTCGCGCTCCGCGGGCGGGAGGGGACCGGGGGACGGAAAAGAGAGAAGGAAGAATAGAGAGAAAGAACGGTCCGCTTTGCGCCTGCGGACACGGGAAAGCCGTCCCCCGCTATCATAGCACCGGGTGCCAGGGGATGCCCGCTCCGCGCCCGCCGACGCGGGAAAACCGTCCCCCGGTACACCCCGTATTTTGCATTTTTCGAAAAATTTTTCGCGAAAGCCCTTGACAAACCGAAGGGAACGTGGTATACTGCCAACGCAAAAAGAAGCAGAGCGGGGTTTCCCCGTTCTCACCCTGCGGCGTTTCAGTCGGCTCGGTTCATCTTGATTCCGGTTCCTTTCCTCGCGGTTCGCGCGGGAGGGACGGTCGGTGTGCCGCGCCGTGCGGGAATGCACGGGTCGCGGTTTTCTTTATTTTCCTGCTTGTCCGTTCCAAAATTCACTCGATTTCATGGAGGTGCTTCACCATAGCAACCACAGACAAAACCCTGGTCAACGAGGCCATTCGTGCCCCCGAAGTCCGCGTCATCGGACCGGAGGGACAGCTCGGCATCATGAAGCGCGCCGACGCGCTCCGCGCCGCGGAAGATTTCGGTCTCGACCTCGTCGAGGTCGCGCCGGATTCCAAGCCGCCGGTCTGCAAAATCATGGATTACGGAAAGTACCATTTCGAAAAGGAAAAAAAGGAAAAGGAGCAACGGCGGAAGAAACCCTCCGTCGAGCTCAAGGAGATTCAGCTCCGTTGCCGAATCGATACGCACGATTTCGAAACCAAACTTCGGCACTGCATTGAATTCCTGCAGAAGGGCAACAAGGTCAAGGTCATCGTCCGCTTTTTCGGGCGGGAGATGTCGCGGACCGAGGCGGGCGCGGAATTGCTCAACCGTTTCGCCGCCGGCTGCGGGGAGCTTGCGTCCATTGAGCGCGCGCCGCTTTTGGACGGGCGCAATATGATTATGATGCTCGCGCCGAAGAAACAAACGGAAACCAAAACCAAAACGGAAAGGACCTGACCATCATGGCAAAAATGAAAACGCACAAGGCGTCTGCGAAGCGGTTCCATTTCACCGCGACCGGAAAACTCAAGAGGGGGCACATGAGCACCCGCCACAACACCGGGCTGAAGAGCTCCAAGCGGATGCGTTCGCTCCGCAAGGCGGCCTACGCGTCCGAAACGCGTATGCACGACCTGAAGCGGCAACTCCCCTACGGCTGAGCGCCGGGAATAAACAGTAGAAAGGAACCGTCGAAAAATGGCAAGAATCAAGGGTGCAATCTCCACCAAAAAGAGAAGAAATAAGACGTTAAAGCTCGCGAAGGGCTACTGGGGTTCCAAGAGCAAGCACTTCAAGATGGCGAAAGAAGCCGTCATGAAGAGCGGGAACTACGCGTTCGTCGGCAGAAAGCAGAAGAAGCGCGACTTCCGTTCGCTCTGGATCACCCGCATTTCCGCGCAATGCAAGGTCTGCGGAATCAACTACTCCCGATTCATGAACGGGCTGAAAAAGAGCGGGATCCAACTCAACCGCAAGATGCTGTCCGAACTCGCTATCCACGACAAGGACGCGTTCGCGAAGTTGGTCGAAACGGCGAAGGCGGCGCTGTAAGCGCCCGTTTGCCGCGTTTTCCCGCGGGTTTTCCGGTCGGATTGCGAAATTTTTTCACATTTTCCGGGAAACCTGTTGACAGCCGTCGAATTATTTGCTATAATCGGATTGTTGCAGTAAGAAGGGCGAATGCATTCGCCTCGAATAAGGGAGTGAAAAAGAGATGGCCGAGATCCATGTCAAGGAGAACGAAAGCATCGACAGCGCTCTCCGCAGATTTAAGAGATCCTACCTCAGAAGCGGCGTTCAGGCGGAATTGCGCAAGCGCGAGCATTATGAAAAGCCCAGCGTCAAGCGCAAGAAGAAGTCCGAAGCGGCAAGAAAACGCAAATACAGATAAGTCCACAGGGAACGGAACGGTGAAAATCGTTCCGTTCTTTGCGTTTTCGCAAATTTTCCCGAAAATCGGTGAACCTTTTCGGTTTTTCCGCGACTTACAGGGCGAACGCGTTCAAAAAAAGAGGTGTCGAACATGCAGATGCAAGACCTGGAAAACGAAGTCGAATTCCTGTTGCGGGCAGCCCTGCGCAAATGCGGCCGCCTGCACGACGCGGAAGACCTGACGCAGGAAACCCTCCTCGCCGCCGTGACCCACCTCGCCAAAGGCGGGGAGATACGCGACGGGCGCGCATGGCTGTTGACCGTGCTCGGGCGGAAATTCAACGACCGGCTCCGGCAGAAGTACCGTATGCCGACGGTGTCGGTCGGCGAACTGCCCGACGTCCCCGA